>DASWYG010000224.1:0-9514 GCA_036405075.1 Bacteroidia bacterium
TCAGTTGTTTATTCACTTTGATGAACACAAACAAGAGATGGCCAATTTGTCATTCTTTGAATTCATCAGTCTACACTATTCATCAGGACAGCAGGAAGACAAAAAGGAAGAGCACAAACAATTGCCATTTAAATCACACGAATGTCACCATGCTCAGATCTTGATCTTAGACATTCCAATTCAAACTGAATCACTTAGTTTTACCTCTTTTGAAACTAATTTCTTGCCTGCTGAGCAAAACATTTACCTTTCTGAAACCATAGGTTCCATCTGGCAACCTCCTCAAGCTTAATTCATTTTTAAACCCATTAGGCATTATTGTCATGGGGTATTTCGAGCAACATCTGTGACTCGGGTTGCCACAACGTATACGTTGTGCTTTACGAACACATTCAATCATTTTTAAATCAAACATGTTAAATAGAATCATTCATTTTTCTATTAAAAACAAGCTCATCATTATTTTAATGACAATAGGGCTTGTGATATACGGTGGCTACGAAGTCACCAAGCTGCCAATAGATGCAGTACCTGATATCACAAACAATCAGGTTCAGATCATCTCTGTGGCACCATCTTTAGGCGCTACAGACATAGAACGATTGGTTACTTTTCCAATCGAACAAGCCAACAGCAATATTCCGGGCATACATGAAATTAGAAGTTTTTCACGCTTTGGATTGTCTCTTGTAACCATAGTGTTTGATGATAACATTGATGTTTATTGGGCCAGACAGCAAGTAGCTGAAAGGCTTCAAAAAGTACAAACACAGATTCCACCGGGAATTGCAGTTCCGGAATTGGGGCCGGTGACTACAGGACTGGGTGAAATTTACCAATATGTGGTAAGACCTAAGAAAGGTTACGAAGGCAAGTATACATCAACTGAACTTAGAACCATTCAGGATTGGATAGTCAGGCGTCAATTGTTGGGTGTAAAGGGAGTAGCCGACGTCAGCAGTTTTGGCGGTCACCTCAAACAGTATGAAATAGCCGTACATCCTGATAAACTAAAGGCTTTGGACATCAATATGGATGAAGTGTTCACAGCCATCAATCAAAACAACTCAAACACAGGTGGTGCCTATATTGAAAAGGGTCCAAGCGTGCTCTACATACGCAGTGAAGGGTTGACCGCTAATCTGGAAGATTTAAGTGCCATTAGAGTAAAAACATTAGACAATGGCAGTCCAATCACCATTCGCGACATTGCCGATGTCAGGATCGGTTCGGCCATTAGATATGGAGCACTTACTTACAACAACATAGGAGAAGTTTCAGGTGCAGTGGTCATGATGTTGAAAGGTGGAAACAGCAGTGAAATAATTAAAAATGTAAAAGATAGGGTAGAAATCATTCAAAAGACCTTGCCAGAAGGCGTTGTAATAGAACCATTCTTGGACAGAACCAAAATGGTGAGCAATGCAATTGGAACAGTAGAGAAGAACCTATTGGAAGGTGCATTGATTGTTGTTTTTGTATTGGTTTTATTTCTAGGCAATTTCAGAGCCGGATTAATTGTGGCTTCAGTCATTCCTTTATCGATGTTGATTGCCATTATATTGATGAACCTTTTTGGTGTCAGTGGTAATCTCATGAGTTTGGGTGCTCTTGATTTCGGCTTAATTGTAGACGGAGCGGTAATTATAGTTGAAGCTGTTTTGCATGCCATGCACCATTTCAAAGGTCAGTCAACAGAAGTAAGTAAAGAGGAATTGGATGATATTGTTAAAAAGACCTCTTCAAGTATGATGAACAGTGCTGTATTCGGACAGATCATCATATTGGTGGTTTATTTGCCTATTTTTTCGCTTCAGGGCATCGAAGGCAAGATGTTTAAGCCAATGGCTCAAACGGTTACTTTCGCGCTTATAGGGGCCTTTATTTTGTCATTAACATACATACCGATGATGAGTAGCATCTTCATCAGTAGAAAAACCCAACACAAAGTTAATTTTTCGGATAGGATGATGATGGCTGTTGAAAGGATTTACAGAAAATGGTTCAATGCCATTTCAAAACAAGTCAAAGTTACCTATCTCATTGTTGGATTGATGTTCACTGCGGCAATTGTTGTTTTATTGAACTTAGGAGGAGAGTTCATTCCGGCATTGGAAGAAGGCGATTTCGCTTTAGAAACCAGAGTATTGCCTGGCAGCAATTTGAATGTAAGCATTGAAGCAGCTAAAGAAGCATCGACTGTATTATTGAAATTTCCTGAAGTAGAAAAAGTGGTGTCTAAAATAGGCAGTGGTGAAGTTCCAACTGATCCTATGCCCATTGACGCACAAGATCTAATGATCATATTGAAAGACAAAAGTGAATGGACCACAGCTAAAACTTTTGATGAATTGGCCGATACTATGGGTAAGGCTTTGGAGGTAATTCCCGGAGTGAGTTTTGGGTTTTTGTTTCCTGTGCAAATGCGCTTCAATGAATTGATGACAGGAGCTAAACAAGATGTTGTGTGCAAGATCTTTGGAGAAGATCTGGATACGCTCACCAAATATGCCGCAAAATTGGGTGAGATTTCAAATACAGTAGAAGGAGCTGCAGATGTTTATGTTGAACCTGTTGCAGGGTTGCCGCAAATCGTCATTGATTATAAGCGAGAAATGATCGCACAATACGGTTTGAACATTGAAGACATCAACAGAATTGTAAATACAGCATTTGCAGGCCAAAGTGCCGGTCAAATATTTGAAGGTGAAAAGCGATTTGATCTGGTGGTAAGGCTTACGGATGAAACCAGAAACGACATTGAAGATGTAAGAAATTTACCTGTTACAGCAAAAGACGGTTCTTCAGTACCTCTTTATGTTTTGGCTGATGTGGAGATCAAAAATAGTCCTAATCAAATTCAAAGAGAAGATGCAAAAAGAAGAATTTTTGTTGGCTTCAATGTCAAAGGTAAAGACATGCAAACCGTTGTAGATGACCTTAGGAAAAAGGTGGATCAACAACTCAAATTACCCTCTGGATATTATGTAACTTTTGGGGGTGCTTTTGAGAACTTAAAGGCAGCTAAAGCCAGATTGAGTATTGCGGTTCCTATTGCATTATTGCTCATCTTTCTGATGTTGTTTTTTGCATTCAAATCAGTAAAACTCGCTGTCTTGATCTATACAGCCATCCCATTGTCGACGATTGGTGGCATTTTTGCTTTGTATTTCCGTGGACTCCCTTTCAGCATCAGTGCCGGCGTTGGATTTATTGCATTATTTGGCGTGGCTGTTTTAAACGGAATCGTATTAATAGCCGAGTTCAATAGAAGAAAACAACAGACAGATAACTTGCGGGAAGCAGTTGTTGAAGGTACTTCAACCAGATTAAGACCAGTGCTAATGACTGCTTTGGTAGCATCTTTGGGCTTTTTACCCATGGCATTGAGTCAAGGTGCCGGAGCAGAAGTTCAAAGACCATTGGCTACTGTAGTGATTGGCGGGTTATTGATCGCTACTTTTTTAACCTTGTTCATATTGCCCCTTTTGTATCTATCTTTTAATAAACAAAAACACATCAACATGAATCCTAAAATCATCAGTTTGTTTTTGGTGTTGTTTGTCGCCACCCAATCAAATGCTCAATCTGTCATCAGTATTGATGCTGCCATTGATTCGGCTTTGGCCAACAACATCGGACTTAAAAATGAAACCTTAAGAATCACTTACAATAAGATGCTGGCAAAAAGTCAAGCCTCCATTCCTCAAACGCAATTGTTTACAGAGAATGGACAAGTTAACAGCATATACAGAGACAACAGGATTGGGGTATCTCAAACCTTTAATTTCCCTACGGTGTATAGCCACTACAGGACCTTGGTAAATCAGCAAACCAGAATTTCAGAGATCAAATTGAATATGTCTGCACTTGAATTGAAAACGGGTATTCGCGAAACCTATTACCAATTGTCGTTTCTATTGGCCAAACAAAAAGTACTTGATCACAATGACAGTGTTTTTTCAGAATTCTACAACAAGTCGGTTCAAAGATTGGAATCCGGAGAAACCAATGTTTTAGAGAAGAATACAGCCGAAAATCAGAGACACCTGATACTTGCTCAAAAGCAAAGATTGAATATGGAGATAGAATTGTTGAGTATGAAATTGAGGTTGTTGATGAATACAGTACTGAATTATTTGCCCAACGATGATCTGCACAAGCTAAATGAACCAAGTATTGATTCAAATTCTTTGAAACAACATCCATACCTGAGTAGCTTGAAAAGCAGTATAGAGCTCAGTAGATCAGAAACTTCTTTAGAGAAATCCAAATTAATGCCTGATATCACATTGTCTTATGCAAACATGACCATGAAAGGAGTGGGGGCCGACAATGTTTTGTATGGATATGGAAACAGATTTCATTCTTTTCAGGTCAGTGTCGGTATTCCTGTTTTTTCTCAGGCAGCCAGATCTTCTATAAAAGCTTCACAGATAAATGAAAGCATTGTGAACAACCAATACCAATTGGCAGAAAAAGAAATGCAATTAAAATGGATAGAAGCCATTCAGAAATATGAAAATGCAGGTGTTCAGTTGAATTATTATGAAACCACAGGCATTAACAATGCACAGGAAATGCAAGCGGCTGCTGATAAGCAATTGTCTACAGGTGAGATCAATTATCTGGATTGGGTGCTGCTTTCTCAACAAACAATGAATGTGAGATTAGACTATCTCTATGTGTTGTATGAATACAATTTGGCAATAGTTGCCATTGAAAACTTAATGAACAAATAAAAATAAAGATTAATCAAAATGAAATTTAAATATATCGTTGTAATAGCTCTTTTGGTGTTTTTGACTGCTTGCAGTTCAGAAAACAAACCAATAGCAAATACAACACATGAAAATGAACCTCAATTAGTTGAATTGACTGAAGCTCAGTTTGCAAATGCAAAAGTGAAACTGGGTGAACTTCAAGTTACTGAAATGTCTGACATCATAAAGGTAAGCGGTAAAATTGATGTACCACCGCAGAACATGGTGTCTATCAGTGCACCACTGGGTGGGTTTTTAAAAACCACCAAACTCTTACCGGGATTGCATTTGAAAAAAGGTGAACTCATTGCTACAATGGAGGATCAGGCATACATTCAATTGCAACAGGATTATTTATCGGTGAAGGCAGAGATTGAATATTCTGAAAGCGAATATGCTCGTCAAAAGAAATTAAATGAAACCAAGGCAGGTAGTAACAAGGAGTTAGAAGCATCTAAATCAAATTACACCAAACAAATTGTTCAGGTTAATGCATTGGCCGAAAAACTCAGGATGTTGGGGGTAGACCCTAGTTCATTAAAAGCAGAAAATATTTCAGGAACAATCAGTTTGAGGTCTCCGATAGATGGATATGTGAGCAAGGTGAATGTCAATGTGGGCAAGTACATTCATCCAACAGAAGTGATGTTTGAATTGGTGAATCCGGAGGATATTCATTTGAACATGACCGTATTCGAAAAAGATGTACAATCTTTGAGAATTGGTCAGAAAGTGATCACATATTCGAATGCAAATCCAAGTGTATTGTATCCCTGTGAAATCATTTTGATCGGACAGGATGTTTCCAAGGATAGACATGTTGAAGTGCATTGCCATTTTGAAAAATATGACAGAAGTTTAATCCCGGGTATGTACATGAATGCTGAAATTAAAACAGAAATTAAATCAGTTTCCGCTTTGCCTGAACAAGCATTGGTGAGTTTTGGTGGTAAAGATTATATTTTTGTTGAAACAACCAAATTGCATTTTGAAATGGTTGAGGTCAGCAAAGGAGTTAGTAATGGTAACTTGGTTGAAATTAAATCAACAGACAAGTTGAAAAATAGTCGTATCGTTATTGAAGGTGCGTATGCATTGTTGATGAAATTGAAGAATGGAGAAGATGGCGGAGAACATGCACACTAATGGGGATCAAAAGTAACGCTGAATAATTGGTAAATTGGTTACATTTGTGTTTGAGTCAGGTAAATGGAGAAGAGTCATAGAATACAGGCAAGTGATGCTACGATGAACATAAAATATCAGCGCATATTGGTGCTGGTATCTGTGGTATTGTTTGTCATTAAGATTTTAGCCTGGGTCTTGACTGGTTCGGTGGCTATATTGACAGATGCACTCGAAAGTACAGTCAATGTTTTGGCCGGATTCATTGGTCTTTACAGCATTTCTTTATCTTTAAAACCAAAAGACAAGGAACATCCTTATGGACATGGAAAGATAGAATTTATTTCTTCAGCTGTAGAGGGTATCCTCATAGGCATTGCCGGTTTGATCATCATTTATGAAGCGCTGAACAACCTAATTCATCCTCATGAATTGAAAGGTTTGGATTATGGATTGATACTGGTGTCCATTACAGCCATAATAAATTTCGTTACAGGGTGGTATTGCGTTAAGCAAGGTAAAAAGTCGAATTCGCCGGTACTAATTGCAAGTGGTGAACACCTAAAATCTGATACTTACAGCACTTTGGGAATCATACTTGGGGTAGGTTTGATTTTGATCACAGAGTTAAAATGGATAGACAGTGTTGCCGCCATTGTTTTTGGTTTGGTGATCATTGTGACAGGTTATAAGATCATCAGAAGATCATTTTCAGGTATGATGGATGAATCGGACGAAACAATCATCAATGAAATTGTGGATGTGTTGAATAAGAACAGAATTCCACAGTGGGTAGATGTGCACAATATGAGGGTGATCAATTATGCGGGATTTTATCACATTGATTGCCATCTGACAGTTCCATTTTATGTAAATGTACATGAGGCTCACGCCATTTTAGACAAATTGACAAATCTTTTTACTGAACATTTCAGCAGTAGGGTCGAGTTTTTTATTCATATTGATGGGTGTCTTAAAGACCAGTGCAAAATTTGTAAAATGGACAATTGTCCTCAAAGAAGCAATCTGTTTGAAAAGCAAATCAATTGGACCTTCGACAACATCATTTCGAACTCAAAACACTATGTAAACACATAGTTGTTGGATATTCGGTGGATATTTATCATTGACCCATGGTCTTAAAGTGATGGAAGATGATTAAAATTGCACAAAACTACTTCTGAACACATAATAATATGCTATTAATTACTCAAGTATCTAAGAAGAGCAAAGTACCCATTCATCTAATCAAGATGTATGAAAAACTAGGTCTGATTAAAGGTAAGAAGCGCAGCGGTACAAGAAAGGAGACTTATACCTATTACGATCTTGAAACCATTGAAAGGCTTGAAATCATTGAAGCCTGTAGAACCATCGGCATGGGTTTGGCAGATATTTCCATTTTTGTCAAAGGTTGGTATGGACAAAGGATATCAAATTCCCGAAGATTGCAATTGCTTGAAAAGCAAATCACGATTTTGCAAGACAAGGCCAATCAAATCAATGAGATCCAAAATAAAGTGCAACACTTGAAATCTGAAATCAGTAAATTCGTTTAATTAAACTTTTGCCTCTTCAGGTTGATTAATTGTCTCGCTTTTTAAATCTGAAAATACAGGAGCTTGTTTGGTTCTGTTTGCCAAATGCTTATCCAATCTGTACATCAATAAAGATGCTACGATCATTGTAACGGTAACAACGTAGCCCAATCGTTCGTAGTGATCAATGTATCCGTTGGGCATTTTGGTGACTATTTTACCGGCTAAAGCGGCTGAAATTCCACCTGCCAATTGTTGAATACTGGCATTTACTCCCATGAAAGCACCCCTGTTTTGAGGTTGTGGAACAATTGAAATCAATGCTTGTGAGGAAACTATACGTGCACTTATGCCTATAAACAACAACACATTCAATGCGACACAAATGCCAAAAGGTGTAATTCCCATACGGGTATAATACAATACAGTGATGATGCTGATAATGGTTCCACCTAAAAACACCTTGAAACGTCCCCTTTTATCGCTGATTTTGCCAATCAAGGGACTCATGATCATTGTGGCAACACCTGTGATACCATACATCCATGGCAATTGATCAAGGGTTAATCCAAGGTTATTGGTGCTGAAAGCTGAACCGAAAGGCATCAACATAAATCCACCTGTTGCCAATAAAACTGTTGCTGCATAAGCCCTTAAATGTTCTTTGTTCAATAAAGTATCCGTGAAGTGTTTAAATGGATTGACTTTTTTGCCCAAATTCAAATGCGCGTTCACCGGTTTAAAGTAAATGGCAATTAAAACGCCAAGAGGAATACCTGTTATGACGATCATCCAGAATGAGTAATGCCAACCCATTTGCTTTGCTAAGGCTAAGCCAATGGGAATGCCTAGAATTTGACTTGCTGCAAATCCCATTTGTAAAAAACCCATTACTCTGCCACGTACATCGATTTTAAAGAGATCGGTAACAATGGCGAAACTGACCGATCCTATCACCCCACCGAAAATGCCGGTTATGATTCGGGCTATCAATAACATCTCGTATGTGTTTGCCATGGCACACATGGCTGTTCCAAGCAAGAAACCGGTATAAAAGAACAGCAGGTATTTCTTTCTGTCAAAACGATCAGCAAATCCCGATGAAATGACACCTGAAGCAAATGCACTCAATGCATAGGCAGAAACAACCATTCCGAATTGTCCGGTATTGATGTCGAGTTCATCTAATAATATAGTGCCTAGAGGCGACAATACCATGAAATCGAGTATCACGGTAAATTGCAGTATGGTAAGCGTGGCAATGATGAATTTTTCATATTTGCCGAATTTTGTGGTTTGTTTTTCCATGTATGGTAACGTTAAAGGGGGGTCAATCTTCTAAAGGTTCGCAATGGAGTCCGGCCTGATTCAAACTGTCGACCACTAAATGGCTGCAATCTGAATGTGATTCAATTCTAAGGACATTGTCAATGTCCCAATTGTCGACGTTCCAGCGCTGTATATCCGGTTGACTGGACATAAGACTGCCCAGCAATTGTTTTTGTTCTTGTGTAACGATATTGGTTCTAAATACCAGTATTTCCATGACTTAGGGTTTTAATGATTTTATGACTCTCTGAAAAGTTTGTTTCATTAGATCAAGGTCTAAAGTAAATGGTTCATTGTTTAGACCTCTTCCATCTAAATGAAATTTTATCAATTGATACAAGGGGGAATAAGCAAGTGCCCAATAAACCTCAGGACGCATCAATATCAATTCTTTTCGTTCAACTGCTTTTTTTGCAAATGCCCGCATGATGTTGACGAATTCTTGTTTGACCTTGCCTTGAATTTTGCAGCCGATAGGAGAGTATCTTATTTGCTCAAGAAATCTTGCTTTTAAAGGGTGCTCTAGCCAATACTCGATTCTGTTTTCCCATTGTTTCCAAAGTCCTTCCTCGAAGGTCATGTCCGGACTGAAACCTTTCAATGTGATCTGTGTCATTCTATCCGCTTCTTCAATTGCTATCTTTTCTATCAGATCGTCGCGGTCTTTAAAATAAATGTAAATGGTTGCAGGTGAAACGCCGGCTGCCCTGGCAAGTTTTTGCATACTCAGGCCATCAAAACCGTTTTCAACTATCATTT
>DASWYG010000225.1:0-12921 GCA_036405075.1 Bacteroidia bacterium
ATCGACCTCACATAAAATGGAGGCGTACTTCATTTGATTGTGTTTCTTAAAAAACTTACAGATTCCACATTCCAGGATGTCAACTCCAAATACAAATTCATTGTCATTTTTCTTTTTTTGAATGAAGTGAGCCTTGAATCCATCAGGATGTGCCAATACCGACACTCTCCTATCCAGTTTCTGAATGAATCGATCCAATAAACCTAAATTGATCAATATGAACCTCACTTTCCTAAAGATTTTGTAAAAGAAATTTTTAGGTTTCATTGATTCAAGCGCAATCTCTTTGGCTATTGATTCCAGTTGTTGAAAATGAATCCCATTTTTTTCAAGAATTAAAAAAGTGGAAAGAAACATGGCAGAACTGTCCAAACGTCTGTCCATTGGATTGGCCGATCGTTGGCTAAAATCAACATCGCGTTTGAGCAGGTTGTATTCTTCTTCTATCAATGACATGTATTCACCGGCCTTAAAAGGAAATGTCTTATTGAGTACAATTGAAAAATGTCTTTTAAGAATAGCCATATTCTACAATGATGCAAAATGATAAAAAATGTAGCTAAATTAAAAATCAATCAGTTGAAATATGACTTTAAATTGACCAAATATAAATTAAAATTTGTAGCCAAAGTGTTTCATATATGCCAATCCCCTGTTGACATAATCAGGGTCATAGGTTAAGGGTTTGCCGGATAATGGATAAGGTTTTCCGGTATTGTGAATATGAAAAGCATCTTTGAACCGTTTTGCTTTTAACTTTTCACCGTAAGTCATTTCTATCCATTTGACGCCATAAAAAACAGCATCATCACCTCTGATGTCTCTGACTTTTATATCCAGTAATAAACATTTATAACCCATCAATTGAAAAGGCCCCCAGCTGCTGGCCAGATTTTTTAAAGCCTCTTCATTGGCGTCTGATAGCATCTCAGGCGTGACGTGTTCATAATTATTGAGTCTTTGGAATTTCACTTCTTTTAATCGATCCAAAACATGTGGTTCAAATCTTTCGGGGAACTCTTTTCTTCCGGTGCATTCCAACATACAGAGTGCTTTAAAATATTCAGGCGGCAATTCAAATACATTGGCTGCGCTATCAATTGCTTTTCCATAATTTATTTCAACCATATCCAAACCGCCTTTGCTATCGGCTTCTGAATACTTTTTGTGATTTTTAATTTTAGGAATGATATAGACAATACAAAATGTAATGGCCGATAGGGTTAAAAAAAGAAAAAATAGTGGTTTAAGTGTTTTCATTCTTTGGATAAATCTATTAGTTCATCGCCTTTGCGATAAGGCATATAGGTTATGATGAATTGAAGCATTTCATCGGTTGTTCGCATACTGGCTCCTCCCGTGTCTAAACGTTCTCCTATGTGTTTTGGTGGACTAAAAGGGTTGTCGGGATTAGAGGCTGTATTGTTAAACTCTGCCTCTACAACAATTGTACTTCCCTTTGGAATTCTCACTGGATGAGTAAATGTATAAAAATACTGCCATCTGAATTGCCATTTGGGTATGTGGATCAAATTGACTGTATCACCATTGGGTTTTAAAGCATAGGCTTTGAATTTGCTGCCAATCAAGTGCATGTGTGGATTAACAGTAAGGACTGAAATATCATTGTAAATGGTAACTTGTGTAACATGTTTGGTGATTTTACCGGCAGGAACTTGTAAGGGAGGAACAATTTCAGAAACACCGTTGGTACCAAGCATAATTTCATAGGTTGGTCTTTCTGGTGCTTTGTCAGCAAAATATATGTACAATTTTGAACTGTCTGTACAAGCTTTTGATGAAGGTCCGAAATGTATGTCATTGGCCACAAAAGCACCATTTTTCGTCATTAAGAAACCTCCAATTCCATTTGGATATTTAACGCCAAATGCTCCGGGCAAATAATTGAATGCAGAATGAACTCTGTATGGCAAGCTTCCATCTGCATTGAGCATAGACATTTTTGCAAATTCATTTTCGTAGTTAGGTGATTCGATGTCCATAAGACGGCTACCATCCATTGGATTGGTATTGTCGTTGAAACTCAAATAGTGTCCATTGACATGGTGCACGTATTTGACTTGTGAAGGAACAAACTCAACTGACTTCACAAACCTGTCTTTGGGTATTTGATAGGGAATTTTCAATAAATAGAATTTGTCTTTGTTGTCGTTCAGTATTTGAATGTGTTGAGCGCTGATGATCATATCCGGTTTACCCAAAACTGATTTTGCAAATACCCAATCAGGCACTTTCAATCCAAGGGTATCTCCCGGGGGACACTGGTTTTCATACCAAGTTTTAAGGATGTTCTTTTCATCATCGGTCAATCCTCTTTCATTGATAAAATGGCTGTATGTCTTATCGGCAGGCCATGGTGGCATGTATCCACTTGCTGTGACAAAAGCGATCATTTTGGCTTTTTTGGTCGTTTGTTCGTAGTTGAGCAAAGAAAAAGGGGCTGCACCTCCAGGTTGATGACAAGGGCTACAATTCTTAAAAATAATTGGAGCTACGTGTTCCGAAAAATTGGGTTGATCTTTGGGTTGACAAGCATAGAAGCCACTAACGAGGCTCAATAAAACAACCCACAGCTTGAGTATTGACAATGTCTTTTCCTCCATTTTTCTCCAGCGAAATTAAGGCATTCTCTAAATAATTTGTATCAGCTCGAGTAATATGTGAAGAAATGGATTTAAAACGGTTGTCGATTTTACCTTTGTATACGGTTTTACCTTTATGGCGAAGAACGACTTCTGGTGTTACATTGGCCAGTAAATACTTTGTCAATTCAAAAGTATTATCCAACAAAACATTGTCCTTTTTCATTTCATCGTATTCAGCAAATTGAGTTATTTCTTTCATGTCTTGTTGACCCGGGAACACAAAATAAACGGTACGACCTTTGAATTGAAGTGTTTTAAAACTGCCTTGGTATTTTTTACAAATGGGACAATCGGAGGATAAAAATATAAAAACACCATTTTCAACATCCGGCGTAAAAGAGAAATTTGAAAGTGATTTAATTTTGGGTGGCTTGTATTCAAATACTTTATAGACCAAGAAAACAAGGCCTAATATCAAAAATAGAAAAAAAAGTATTTGAGGTTTAAACCTTTTCATTTTAAGTTCGTCAAAAATAAGAATTGAAATCCAATCAAGAAATCAGCGACAACGATTTGTTCAGGAATTTTGTAGACAACAAAAAGCCTGAAACACTATTTCGTGAATTGATGGGTAGATACAAGCAAAAGGTTTATTCGCAGGTGAGAAGGATTTTGATCAAACACGATGATGCCGATGAAGTGACTCAAATTGTATTCATAAAATTATGGAAGAATGCCGACAATTTCAAGTTCAATTCGGCTTTGAGCAGTTTCATTTACAGGATAGCATACAATGAATGCATGACATTTTTGAAGCAAAATGGAAGATTCAGTTCTATTGATGAGGTGATGGACAAAGACGGTCATTACGGCAATATTGTGAAACAGGGCAATGACTTAGACGGCAATAAAATCATGCGGCAGTTGCAAGCAGCGTTATTGACATTGCCTGAAAAACAAAGATTGGTATTCAATTATAAGTACTTTGATGACTTGCCATACAAAGAGATCAGTGAAATTACAGGAACGTCTGAAGGCGCATTAAAAGCCAGTTACCATCACGCAGTTGAAAAAATTAAATTTTTTTTGGAAAAAGATTAAACTAACAAGATTTAAAACAGTCAAATAAATATAAAAATGGAATTAGATCCAAAATATAGAAAAGGTGAATGGGATGTACCGGAGGGATATTTCGAAGGTTTTGAAGACAAGGTTTTAAAAAGATTGGAATCTGAGAAAAGCCCTAAATTCAAAGTATACATTCAAAGGAATCTAAAGTATTTTGCAGCTGTAGCGGCATCATTGGCCATTTTCATTGGTGTTTATACTTCTCAAAACAAGCACAATGCAGAGGACAGCAATTTCAGTTTTAATGATTTAGACTCAAGTGAGCTGGTAGCTTTTGAAGACAATGTAGAATTAAGTGAAGAAGAATTTGAAGAATTCATACCAGAAGCGACCATAGATTCATTGTATCAATCTGAATTTAAAATTGAGCAAGAGGTGATCAATGGATTTAGCAAGGATGAACTGGAAGATTTAGAGGAAGAATTTATGCCCTTAGACGAAGACATTTGAACAAAACATATATGCAATACCAGAATAACCCGGCAATCAACATCAAGCGGAATCTATTTACCGCTTTTATTGCCTTATTGTTGATGAGCCTACCTTTCAATCAGGCCTTTGGTCTGGATAATGGGAAAAAAGGCAAAGCCAAACGCGAGAAAATCGAAGAGTTGAGAAAGAAGTTTTACAATGAAAAATTATCATTGTCTGAAACTGAACAAAAAGGTTTTTGGCCATTATTTACAGAATACAAACAAAAGGAAAAAGCTTTGAGAGACAGTTTCAGAGCCAAATACAAACCAAACGATGTTGTATTCATGGACGATAAACAAGCTGAAGAGTTTTTGAATGCTACCATCAAATTGAATGAAGATCAAAACAATTTATTCAAAGAATATGTGACCAAATTCAAGAAAGTGATTTCTGTAAAAAAGGTTGCAATGTTACCGATGATTGAAAGGGAATTCAAGAAACAAATTTTAAAACAGGCCCGAGAGCATCACAAGCCGGGAGGCCCGGATGGCGAACCTGCCCCACCTGAAGAAGATTAAATCAAATCAAATATTTTCATTCGAAGCCGTCTATT
The DNA here is from genome assembly GCA_036405075.1 of Bacteroidia bacterium. GTDB lineage: Bacteria > Bacteroidota > Bacteroidia > NS11-12g > UBA955 > JABMMZ01. Next base: position 4,762 of record DASWYG010000225.1, read on the forward strand.
TCAGACGGCTTTTTTTGTCGTTTTCTCCCCCTAAAAAAGTAACAATACCCTAGAATTTATTCTAAAAATTATAAATTAGATTTGTGCCCTCGATTGCAATTGATTTTTTTAATCTGCAATGAATTGAATCAATGGAAAACACACTATCAAAAACCTGGCGCATCATTAAGGAGTCTCTTAAGGGTGAAGAACAAGATTATACCAAAGGCAGTATTCCCAAAGCTGCAATTTTACTTGCCATTCCGATGATATTGGAATTGTCTATGGAAAGTATCTTTGCTGTAGTCGACATGTATTTTGTTGGCAAATTGGGAAAGAATGCCATTTCAGCGGTTGGACTTACCGAGTCTGTGTTGACCATTGTTTATTCAGCAGCAATTGGCTTAAGCACTGCTGCCACTGCCATTGTTTCGAGAAGAATTGGCGAGAAAAATCCGGAAGAAGCATCACGAGCCGGTGTTCAATCAATCCTATTATCCATCATCATCGCTATTGCTTTCAGTATACCCGGTGTGATTTATGCACCTGAAATATTGGGTTTAATGGAAGCCGATCCGGAAGTCATTAAAGAAGGTGCTGTTTTTACCAGGATCATGATGGGTGGTAGCTTGGCCATCATTTTACTTTTTTTAATCAATGGCATATTCAGAGGTGCAGGTGATGCTGCTATGGCCATGAAAAGTTTGTGGATCGCCAGTTTAATCAACATCATTTTGTGCCCAATTCTGATTTATTATTACGGCTTGATGGGTGGTGCTATTGCCACAGTAATTGGCAGAAGTTCGGGAGTGGTTTATCAATGCTACCATCTTTTCAAATCAAAAGGTATCATTAAAGTAAAATTGTCTTATTTCAAACCAAAACTCAAATACATTTCTTCTTTGATTTCCATAGGTTGGCCTGCAACCTTTCAATTTTTTATAGCCAGTGGCAGTTGGTTGTTACTTTCGAGATTGGTGATGCAGACAGAAGGAACAGATGCTTCAGCAGGTTATCAGATCGCCATTAGAAATGTGGTGTTTTTCATTTTACCGGCTTGGGGTTTAAGTAATGCAGCAGCGACATTAGTTGGTCAGAATTTAGGTGCCGGCGAAACCAATAGAGCCGTTGAGAGTGTTAGACTAACGGCAAAGTACAATGCGATATTCATGTCTTTTGTGATGTTGCTTTTCTTGATTTTTGCAGAACCCATTATCCGATTGTTCACAACTGATGAGAACATCATTCCGTATGGTACTGAAGCATTGCGGATCATTGGATGTGGTTATATATTTTACGGTATTGGCATGGTTATGACTCAATCACTCAACGGAGCGGGAGATACAAAAACACCGACCATTATCAATTTGATTGGATTTTGGGGCATACAAATACCATTGGCTTATTTGTTGGCCATTACATTTGATTTAAAAGCTACAGGTGCTTTTTTAGCCATTCCAATTGCCGAAACAATGATTGCACTTGCTGCCTGGTATTACTTCAAAAAGGGAAAATGGAAAGAGGTAAAGGTTTAATTTGAAAAGGGTTTTAGTTTCATTTCCTTACTAAGAATAGCTGCAACATGTCTGGCAATGATCATACGTCCTTGCTGATCATAGTGCTCTGTTGTCCAATTCTTTTCACCAAAACATTTACCTGGCACAGCTTCCAAATTATCAATGACAATGGCCCCCATGGCTGTATAGCGTTTAACCAGCAGATCTCTGTTGGCCCTCATGAAATAAACCAATTCAGGTCCTACCAAACTATCGGCCCAATAGGTGTTCTCACTTAAAATATTGAAGTAAAGCTTTATGTTTTTTTGTCTGCAGACTTTTACCATTTCGTCAAAATCTTTGATACGAGGATTGGTTAAGGTATCGATTTGAAAGGCATAAGCTTTGATGTAATGATCGGCCAGCTCACGTTTTGGAAAATCTTCACCACCACCCGGTAAAGGAAACTTTTCTTGTTCACACCAACGTTTGATGGTATTGAATTTCAAAGGAAAATCAACTTTCAACGTATCGAATTCAAAACAGTGCAACATTTTTTTATCTTGCTCATCGGCACTTGGTTGATCATAAAACCCAAGTGTTGCACATAGTCTATTGAAGATCGGAGGAGCATCATAATAGAAGCACCTTGTTCTCATCAATGCAGCTTCTTGAGTTGAATATATCCATGGCTTGTCGAAGGAACGAAGGTTCATGGTAATTACCAAATGCTTAACCCTTGCGGTTGGTTCGATCAACCTGATGATGGGCAAAAACATGCCTGCATGATAGGCTGGTACTTGCATACCGCTGAGTCTGGCTCCATTGATACTGTCGTTGATCATGTCGCTGATGCTGCGTTTATCTGTATCATCCGGTGATACCCAATAGTTGGAAGATTCGCCTAAATATAAGACATCGTTGTGCCATTGAAATTCTTTCAAATTGAACAACATCGGGCCTTGGTCTTTTAATTCCGGCACCCAATAAATCTTTTTATATACAAAGGCGCTAACAAAAACTGTTATCAATAAGATGAAAATTCTTGGCGCTATGTATTTAAAAGTTATTTTCATCAGAATCTAAAATAAATGAAAGCACTGTATTCAGAACCGCTTAAAACCAAAATACAAAATATTAAAAACGTATACAGGGTCCATCTTTTAACTGGATGGAATCCTCCACAAAATTCATCAAATCGTTGATTGCCTCTGGCCAATTCCAAAACACCAAATATCAATAACAATAAAAATATATAAGGTTGAGTATCCAATTGTCTGGTGCCGTCATTGATGCCTACCATGGCTTTTATAACGGTTGAAGCTTGGGTAAAATCTTTTGCCCTGAAAAATATCCAAGCAAAACCAACAGCAAAAAAAGTGATGAGTTTTCTAACAGTTGCAGAAGATGGTTTTACCGGTGAAAATCTTTCAACCAAATAGTATGCTGCATGTAAGGCTCCCCAGGCAATAAAAGTATAATTGGCACCGTGCCAAATGCCACTGAGGATAAAAACGATGGCAATATTGAGTATCCATTTTGCTTTAGACACTCTGTTTCCTCCCAGCGGAATGTAGACATAATCGCGGAACCAGGTTGACAGTGAAATGTGCCATCTTTTCCAAAAATCATTTATTCCATCGGCCAAATACGGTCTATTGAAATTGTCCATTAAATTGATACCGAACAGTTTTGCAACACCTTGAGCGATCAGAGAGTAACCAAAAAAGTCGGCATAAATTTGAAAAGCAAAGGCAAACACACCAATTAAGTTCCAATAGAATGGCCATTTAGTTGGTTCATCGTAAATGGAAGTGACCGTGTAAGATAAGTTATCTGCAATGACCATTTTCACAAAAAACCCAAAGAGCATGAGTCGAAAACCGGCTTGCAGATTTTCGAGTTTGATGCTTGTTTTGAGTTTTAATTGATCATTGAGATGAGTAAAACGTTCAATGGGGCCGGCTACCAACTGAGGAAAATAAGAAACAAATAGAGCAAATTGGCCCAAATGTCTTTCGGGCTTGGCTCTTTTGTAATACACATCCAGCGTATAGCTCATGGTTTGAAAAGTATAGAATGAAATTCCAACTGGTAAGGATTTACCCAAGAAATCAATGAATTCTTTTATTCTTTGATGATCGTGAACGGCATCTTGCACCCATTGAGTGCTACCGATAAAGAAATAAAAATACTTAAAGAGGAAGAGTATGCCCAGATTGAGACCCAAGCTGAGTGCCAACCACCGTTTTCGAATTCCCGGATTTTGAGCATCTTCAATTTTTAGGGCACAGAAATAATCAAGAACTGTTGAAAATGCAATGATGATGAGGAATTCCCATTTCCACCAACCGTAGAAAACATAAGAAGCAATGAGGACAAACAACCATCTCCATTTATGAGGCAGAGCAAAAAACCCTGCGAAAACGAGGGGTAGAAACAGAAAGAATATCCAGGAGTTAAACAGCACCTATTAGTTAGAGGCAAATCTAATCAAGGCGTGTGTAAAAAAACAAGTCTGATGTTTTTATTTTATCGTTGGAGAAAATTTTAACCAAATCACTGAGGACCAAATCTGGTCTTACCACTCCGGTTTCCCAGAAATCATTGCCTCCTGCGGCATTTTCTCTTTGGTTGTAATTGAATACTTTGTTTTGATTGAATGCTTTGAATCTGTTGTATCTGGATTCTGATTTGAGCATTTCTGATTTGGTTTTGTACTGATTGACGTGAATCCAAATATCGGCCTGAGATGCTGTTTCCATAACAGTTTCAAGATTTAAAGGATAGGTATAGCTTTCTGTTTTGTTGTTAAACACATAAACACCTCCTGCATCTTTAATTAATCGGGCAGTATAACTATTGGCGCCCGGCACATTCCATGAACCGGAATACAATGCATCGGTCATGACCATAGGATGAGTTTGACTCTGAGCTGCCAGTTTTTTAACATTGTTGTATTTCATTTCAATGTCATTGAACAATGAATCTGCCTTTTGGTAAGTGCCATTGATGAATCCAAACAACTTGATCCATTCGGCTCTGGCCAATGGATGATTTTCTTTGAAGTTATCACAAGAGATTACAATTGTACCGGATTTTGAAAGTCGGCTGATGATATTAGAATTTTCAGCAGTAACAGGAGATGCGATCAAGAATGCCGGTTGAAGTGCAAGCAATGCTTCCAATTTAAGAGCACCCTCCTCACCTACTTCAAGAATTTTACCATCATTGAATCCTTTGATGATATCAGGATGATTGTAGTAGGCCATTTTGTCGACACCAACAATTTGATTTTGATTGCCCAATGCTTCCATGAATCCTGCAAAAACAGTAGACAATACTACAGTATTTTTCTTTTGAGGATTAAGATCAGTGCTTTTAATGCTCCAAATGGTGTCTTTATTTTGGATGTAAAACAATTGATCATAAGAAGGGAATTCTGCTATTCCAAATGAGTTGGAATACTTAATGGTTTTGAAACCGGTGGGTTGGTCTTTAAAAGCATTTTGCTTCTTTCCACATGCGGAAAGAAGCAAAATGATCAATAGAAAATTTATAGAAAAACTAGTTTTATTCATTGTTGAATGCCGCATTCGGAGCTATGCCTGCGTTGAATTCAGAAATTTTAACACCGTCTGTAGAATAGATGTAAACTTTACCGTTTGAGTTAAAATCGCCGGCATCTGTCACCATGATCTCACCATTTTTGCCCACAGACAATCCATAAACAGAACCTGTACCTGGCAAGGTGACAAACTCTGTCACATTACCGTTATTGTCTACTTTTTTAATGACATTGTTACCCAAAGAATAATACAAATAACCTGAGCTGGCATTATAGATCAATGAACCACCGTAACTTCCGGTAGAAAGTGTGATCTCTCTTTCAAATTTGGTTGAATCTTTTTGAAGGAAACAAATTTTACCATTTTCGATAACAGCTCCACTTGACCAATCGACTGTACCTGTGCACAAAATTGCCAAACGATTTGTACCGAAGTTGATCACTTTGTTCAAACCGGATGATGTTACCAATGAATCTTTCAAAGAATCTCCATCAACTTTGATGACTTTTATTTTATTGGCAAGAGTAGCGACATAAACTTTACTACCCAATAAAGCCATTTGATCACTTGTTGAATGGATATCAATGTTACCATTTAAGCTATTGGTCTTCAGATTAAGGATTTTAACAGTATTGGAAGAAAAATTTGTGACATAAGCTTTATCGTTACTTACTTTCAAAACATATCTTGGTGAAGGTGTACTGATTACTGCTGCAGATTTAAAGTCAACTTTATTGACCACTTCAATTTTATTGGAATTGTTTACAACGATAAAATATTTATCATTGATTTCTGAGATTGATTGAACCACATCACCCAAAGGACGATCGTTGGCTTTTTTAAATGCATCAAAATAGGTTTTAGTTCCCGGTTTATAAATACCAACACTGCCATTTGATTTATTGAATCCGCCTTCATTGATGACAACAATGCCTTTGTAGTTTTCTGTTTCAACGGTTACAGCATCATCTTTTTTACAAGAAGTGAAAGTAAAGAGCATTAAGCTGAGTGAGATTACTGAGAATTTTATTTTATTCATGATTGATATTGAATTTTAATGTTAAAGTGAAATTGCGCATTGGCATGGGTCTGTTTTCAACTACCTGATAAGATTTATTGGTGATATTGGACACCAATAGGATCAAGCTGAAAGCATGGTTCTTAATTTTCAATTGTGTGGTAGCCGATGCATTGAAAAGAAGAAAACCTTTTAATACATTTTCCGCTGTATTATCTGCTGTAGTAAAACGCGAACCGGTATACACAGCACCGAAGGAGAGTCCAAATTGTTTTTGCAAATATTGCATTTGAAGGAAACCGGTGTGTTTGGGGGTATAAAACAATTGTTTTCTAAGGGAGTTACTATCTGCTGCATAGACTTGGGTGTTGATGCTGCTGACGAATTGGTACCTGCCGAAGCATTTGAATTCAGAGCGATTATTGATGGCATGTTTAAATTCTGATGACAGTTCCACACCTTTACTGCTAACTGCTTTGGCATTATTGGCAGTCCATACCGAACCGGAAGGATTAGGTGTCCAGAGAATCCAATCATTGACATGGTGCATAAAAACTGTTAAACCTGATTTAAATGAGTTGCTGATAAATTCAGTAGACAATTCTGCTTTTTTACCAATTTCCGGTTTAAGTGCGGCATTTCCACCCGGAACCCAGTATAGGTCATTAAATGAAGGCAATCTGTAACTGGCAGCTAAGTTGCCTTTTAGTTTCATCCATTTACTGAGCTTCAATTCAAAACCCAAATCAGGAGCAGAAGGAACCATTTCACCATTGCTCATCATTTGACGATTACCAACTTTTAATTTGCGTTTCCCTGATGTTGATTTCCATTGAATCCCTGTGTAAAGATTGATCAGATGTCTTGATTTTCCATTTCGATAACCATCGGTTTTAGCTGTTTGATAATTGTAATTGATTTCGGAAAACAGATCCAATTCAGGTGTCACATTCCATTCTAATCTAGAATCAGCCAAATAAGATTTTGAGTTGTTGTATGCCGGACTCAGCAGATCATTGAAATAATTTATTTGTTCGTCAAGGAACACCAATCTATTGGTCAGATTGACTTTCTTATAATCGTATTTGTGTTGCAATAAAAACTTGGTACTGTAATCGTCTTGTCTTTCATTATTGGTATTGATGATGCCCATTGCCGGCGGTAATTGACGTTGAGTTTGCAAGTACCAAAAATTAGCATAGAGTCGATTTTTTTTATTCAGTTTATATCCCAATTCTTGCATAAAACCTGATTGGATGAATTTACTGTTTCTCAATTTTTCTTCTGGTTTTCCAGGCAAGAAATAATTATTGAATGTAAAATCATTTTCTGCAGATTTAGAAAGAAAACGAGTATTGATTGACCAATTTTTCAAGTTGGCATTAGCGCCTAATGCCAATGATCTTTGTGAGAAGCTGCCATATTGCAATTCGCCGTAAACTGCTTTGCCTGCGGGCAAGCGGTTGTTTACTTGAATGGCACCTGCTATAGCGCCATTACCAACAGAAGACGAGTTTGCACCTGTTTCAACAGAAGCTTGATCGATAAAAAACACAGGCAATAAATTCAGATCGATGTTACTGTTCATGTTACTCTGCAGATTGACACCATTCCAAAGTACAGCAGTATGTTGAGCACCCATGCCTCTCATGGAAGTGGAAGCTAAATTTCCGGGGCTATAGGATTTAACGAACAGCGCACTGTATTGTGAAAGTACATCAGCGAAGCTGCCTCCATTCAATACAGGTAAATTGATCTTAAGTGAACCTGTTGATTGAGCAGTTCTATTTGAGATGAGTTCAAAGGGTCGCCAAATGGTGGTATCTGACACTTGAGCAGCAAGTGAAGCAGAGAACATTGACAGCGATATGAGCCAAGCAGCCTTCATTTTTTATCAGGGCACAGAAGCACATCAATGGAAAAAAAAATCGTTCGTCGTAATTAAACTTCGTGATCAAGCTTTTTCTCCGAAAGCTGTGAAACCGTATTTGATACAGGCAGGTCTTCTGACTTACTCCTTTGATTTTCGAACCTTCCCATGCGCCTGAGGCGGACAGTGGTTAATGAAACCGAAAACTTGCACCACGTGGATGCAGGA
>DASWYG010000226.1:0-8012 GCA_036405075.1 Bacteroidia bacterium
TTGGGTGCCAACAGTTCTGTCAATCATACTTTCACAGGAGCCAACGCATACACATACAGCGGCAACTACGACACTTTGTATGCCTGGACCGACAATCCTAATGGATTGCCTGATGCTTACAATCCTGATGATACTTCCATCTTGTACATCTGCAGAGCTTTGAATGGTACTTATACTTTGAATCCAAACTTACCATCATCAAGCAGCAATTTCAGTTCGTTTGAAGAGTTGTTCAAAACCTTGAGTAATTGCGGTATACTTGGCAATGTTATAGTCAATGTAAGTTCTGGTGTATACAACGGACAATACAATTTGTTCAGCATACCTGGAGCAAGTGCAACACGCACTGTTACCATTCAAGCGGCCAGTGGTAATCCTGCAGATGTGGTGATGAGCTTTAATGCCAATATTGCAGCCAACTTTACACTGAGATTGAACAACACTTCATACCTCACTTTGAAGAATATGAGCATCAATGCAACGAATGTCAATTATGGCACCACCTTGCTGCTCAACAATGCTGGTAACAACACATTCAAAAATGTGATCTTCAATGGCATTAACACAACTTCAACTTCTACTAATCTCGCAGTTATTGCTTCTCCATTGGGCATTTCAAGTTTCAACTTCTTTGATTCATGTACGGTTAATTACGGTTCAATGGGTACTTATTTCAACTCTAACTCAGTGGCGCCTGCAACTGAAAACCTCAGGATCAACCGTTGCAATTTCAATAATCAATACGCTTATGGCATGTACAATCAATATCAAATAGGATTGATATTGACCAATAACAACATCGTTACCAATACGCCTTATACCGGCTACACGGGCATGTACAACTATTGGGTATTGATTCCAAATGACATCAACCGACCTGTGGTTTCTGGCAATAAGATCATTGGCGGACAAGGTGGCAATGGCATGTACAACTACTACTTTGGTGTAAACTCTACCATCACAGCAGCCAGACGTTCATTGGTGGCCAATAACATGGTTCAGATCGGCGGTGGCAGCAACAATGCTGTTGGTATCAGAGATGGCAACGGCAACGGTGTCGATTACATTCACAATACCGTCAACATCACCAGTAACCTTACATCAAATGGAGTTGCTGCTGGCTTGTTTGAAGGCACTGCTTATGGCAACAATGTGATCTTAAACAACATCTTCTCCAATGAAGGTGGTGGTGCAGCTATACGCATCAACAACCTGACCTATTATCCTAGTTGCGACAACAACGATCTGTATACCACCGGCACCACCTTGGGTTACTACAACACCACTGCCTTGAATACTTTGGCAGATTGGAGAACAGGTACTGCAAGGGACCTCAATTCACTCAGCGTGAATCCGATGTTCAACAGCAGCACCGACCTGCACATATCTCAGGCTGATCTCGACAACAGAGCCATCATCTTCTCTCAGGTAGTTTCTGATATTGATGGAGATGGCAGATGCCCTTTGAGTGGCACTTGTGCATTTGGTATCAGTAAACCTGATGTTGGAGCTGATGAGTTTGATAGAACTCCTCCAAAAGTACACGCTGAATTCGGTGTATTGTCTCCAACAGTTTGTGATGGTGAAGGTCATTTCTTCCAAAACAGTTCAACCGTTGAATACGGCACCTTGCAATATGTTTGGGACTTCGGCGACAGCTCAAGCAATTCGCCTGCTCCGGACCCAACACATGTGTTCCCCGGCCCGGGCACTTATCTGGTGAAACTCACCATTAAATCGTCATTGTATGGCGCAATGGATGATACATCCATGTTGGTAACTGTAGTTGAGAATCCGGTTGCTGCATTTAAGAATACCAACCAATGTGAAGGCACTGCGCTCACATTCCAAAACAACAGCAGCGTTGGCAGCGGCACTTTGACCTATGTTTGGGACTTTGGCGACGGCCAAAATTCAACAGCCACAAATCCTACTCATACTTATACCAATGCAGGTTCTTACAAAGTGACTCTCACCACCAGTACTTCCAACACCGGTTGCAAAGCCAGCTTCAGCAAAACCGTTTATCAGTTCCCAAGACCTGATGCCAAATTTGATTTACCTGTTGGCGGTGCTTGCAACAATGTAGACTTTACCGCTATCAACAACTCTACCCTTTCGTATGGTTTACAAGGTGCCTACTGGACCTTTGGCGACAATGGTTATTCAACCAAGTTCAATGGTACACATACCTATACAACACCTGGCACTTATACAGTGAAATTGTTGGCGGTATCTGAATTTGATTGCAGAGACTCTGCTGAAAAACAAATAGTGGTTAAAGAAACTCCTGCTCCTACTTTCACAGTGAATCAATACTGTTTGAATACGCCAAGTATCTTTACCAATACCAGTACAGATGTGTTCCCTAATCCGATCTACACCTGGACTTTCAGCGACAACAGCAGTTACTCACAAAAGAACATCACCAAAAACTGGACAAAAGACGGTCGCTACACGGTGACTTTAAAAACCAGTTACACCAATGGTTGTTCGGCCAGCACTACCAAAAACTTTGAGGTATTGGCACAACCAAAAGCCAAGTTTACTGTGAACGATATCTGTTCAGGTCAGGAAGCAGTGTTCTTGAATCAAACCTACGACACCAAGAGCGATATTCAATACTATTGGGACTTTGGTATTGGCAACAGCACCAAACAAAATCCGGTAGTGAAATATGAGCCAACACAAACCACCACTTATACGGTGATGTTGGTGGCCAAATATCCGAATGCTTGCAGTGATACAACTTACAGAGGATTTACAGTACATGAAAATCCAACTTGTGATTTCACTTTCAAAAATCTTGGTAACAGACAATACAGTTTTACCCCTGCCAACAGCACTTATACCAGTTATTTCTGGCAGTTTGGCAACGGACAAACCTCATCCACAGCTCAACCCACACACATATTCCCTAAACTGAACAAGTATGATGTGACATTGGCTGCAACGAATGACAAAGGCTGTACCTGTTCTAAAACTGTAACCATTCTGCCAAACACCTCCATCAATGATCAGCAATATTTCCCTCAGTTGCAGATCATGCCGAATCCAAACAATGGATTGTTCACCGTATCAAATTCAGATGGTGAAGCGATGCACATAGAGGTGTATGATTTGACAGGCAAAGTGATATACACAGCAGACAGCGGTGAGCATGAAACACAAATTGATTTACAAGACGCAGCAGAGGGTGTTTACTTTGTAAAAGTGATCATCAATGGTGTGAGTCAAACTTCAAAAATTGTGGTTTCAGAATAAGCGACTGAACTTTTTCAATGTGAGGTGCATGGCTCCTGCACATTGAGAACTAAGTGTATATATTAAAGAGACAACCCCGTACCGTGCACAGCACTGGTATGGGGTTTTTTTATGGGAATTGGAAATCGCAGCGAAGCGAAGATCCCGCACGAAATGGAATGAAGTTGCGGGAGTGAAAAGAGGAAATCGCAGCGTACTTAGCCGTTAATTTTTTCTAACCTTTTAAAACCATGAATTTACTTTTTTCAATGGTATTTTTAAGCACTATGATTCTTCAACCTTGTTCACTCGACATCTCTCGAATAGACAGGACATGTTCCGTGGTGAATAATGCGATCATGTTTAAAATGATGATTCTAAATTTAACCACTGAACTTGTCCCGTTCGTACGGGAGGCACAGAGAACGCAGAGAATTATATTTCTGCACTTCGCATCTTCCGCTGCGGCGAGAAAGGTTTTGTGGTGATTTTTTCATCATCTTCCCCAAAAAGTGTATAAACAATTTACTGAGTTCACCCACCTATATCCTATATCCTAAATCCTATATCCTAAATCCTATATCCTATATCCTATATCCTATCCCGTTCCTACAATCCAAACAAACCCCAATACACAAACAACACCAAAAGCAGAATGAAGCTCAGATTGTTCAGTGTAAACAATACCCTGCTGAAACCCGACCACAACCTTTGTTTGAACAGTTTGTAATTGACGCTCAACAAAGGCCACATCAGCAAGAGCAGTAAGATTGGAATATAAGAAGACATACTGACCAAAACATTGCCTGCATCCACATAAGGGAAGTCGAAATAGAAAATGTAAATGTGGGTGCACAGCACAACCAAATAAAACAACATGATCAGTCCCAAAGGAAACATCAACAATTGCAGTCTTGCATAAGGTTGCTTGCCACGGTTGCGGAAATACATGATCAAAAACACAATGGAAGAGAGAAAGAAAAAACCTCCCAAACCTATGAGACCAAACATGACGAGACTGCTGTTTTGAGGTGTTTTGTATGTACCCAATTGTTCAAACTCCTTATTCGCAGGAAACAATGACTGAACTGCTATCAATCGATCACCTTTTGCCAATTCATCGCGCAGATTGAACTGCACCGCATCTTTGTATTGGTGGTAGAAATACAAATTGAAACTCAGATTTTTCAAATCCCATATTGAAGTGAGCAAGGTGCCATCGCCAATTTTATTGCGACAGACGTGCATGGTATCTGACAAGTTTTTACAAAAATCGAGACTGGTATCGATCCTGCTATCCAAAACCTCTTTTCCAAGCCGATACCTGTCCAATCTATTTTTATCGCTCTCAGAAGTCACAGAAGGGCAAAAATTGGACAATACATATCTGTCTTCCTTGCCTATGGTGAGCAAATAAGGTTCAACCACCAGGTAATTGCCTTCTCGATCCACATAGATCAGCACATCGCCGTTGAAGCTGCTGTGGTCGTAGCGTTCAAAAAAGGCTTTTGCTTCTGCAACGTTTTTACATTGGTGCAAGACCTCTTTCAGAAACATCGTTGGCACATCTATTTTCAATCGGCCTTTGCCAAAGTCTTTTTGTTCGGGCACATTTCTGCTGGCGAGTCTCGAATAGGCCAGGCCCATTTCGTTCATGCCCGATTGAGGGGCGTAACCATATTGGCCATCGAAGCGCGAGCCGGTAAAAGCAGAGCCGTAAAGGTACTTTTGAGATTTATTTTCGAACCAAAGGTGCGGCGTAAGGCGCCAGGCATCTTCATTGCAACCCACCACGGTTTTATCACCCACGGTGACCTTGTACATGCTGCAGGCCAAAAGACCATTTAAATTCAAAAGAAACGCACCCAGCATCAGTGCCCACAAAAAACTTTTACCCTTGTTCATACACTTGGAACGACGAATGTATGTGAAAATTGCTGAGCCTTTCAAATTCATTCATCTGCATTAAAACCTTTTCGATTAAGCTGGAATTGTAAAGGATGAAGAGACTTATACCCCTCCCCCGTAGCAGAGTTTTTCGTTGCACTCTAAACACGCCACGGGGCAGACCCTTACAAAAAACACGTTATTGTAACCATTCCCGTTCCCCGCTCTCGTTCTCATTCCCCGTAGCAGAGTTTTCGCTACGCTCAAACACGCCACGGGGCAGGCCCTTACAAAAAGCACTTTGTGGCATCCGTTCTCATTCTCATTCTCATTCTCGCTCTCGTTCTTCGATCTCCGTAGCTTTAGCGTAGGAGATCGCTCTGGTTCAACTCAAATGCATATTTGTAACTGATCAAACTTCTTTGCTTCACATTTTCTATCCACCCTTTTTCTTTGTGACTCATTTCAATGATGCGTTTGGTGGAAATCGATTTAAATTTTTTGTAGACCGTGTTCAGTATTTCGAGTTCCTTGTCGCTGAACAACTCTGAATTGAATTTGTATTTGGGAGTAGACAGCAATCTTTCACCAATACTTTCATGAAAATCTGTTGCCTCAATTTGAATGTATGCCTGATTGGCCAAATATTCAAACAGACTGTTAAAGTTATTTGGAACAGGACCCAAAGGAATGGCTCTGTAGCGCATACCGCTCATGGAGTATCCGGTGTTTTTGTAACAGATAAAATCTGCATAAAAAAGCAATTTGTTCATTTGTGTTTTCCATGGTTTCATTTTATTTGAAAAAAAGACAACCATTTCACGCAGACGGTTCAAATCTGGCTTTTTAAAACCACTGAATTCATCCGGCAGCATCTTATTCAACAAATAATTTTCTATCTGTTCCTGATCTTTTTTTTTCGACTTTGCATCAAGCAATGCTTCAATCCGTTTAAGAATGTTTTGTTTGACGGCATCTTCTATGCCTTCAGATTTTTCAAGCAATTGCTTAAACATCATAGGGTCGGCAGCCAACTGAATCAATTTACCATTTGAATGCGCCGGCACTTCTCCATTTTCATAATTCCGGTAACTGTTGACACCAAAACCCAGTATCTCCGACATTTTATTGGCAGGCAAATCATACATGTCTCTAATGGCAATGATTTCCTCCGGAAAAGGCAAATTGTGTTTTGCCCTGTATTGATTGTACAATTGATTCATGTTGAGTTCATCAAGCGATGTATCGGTGAATTGCTCGGAACTATCGGTGCACAAATAAAAATTGAATTGCACTTCAAAATTTTCCTTTCTGAATTCTAAAACTCTTTTTTCTGATTTAAGGATCATGTCCTTGCCTGTTAATGGACTCTTCATACTGTTTATTTTTTAGCCAATGGGTATTTTAGAGGGTATTCGGCAATATGAAATGAGATGCATATAACGCTGACGCCAACAAATCCCATACTTATTTTTATGTACACTTCTCTGGCATTAATGGTTTTTCCAAACACCCACATATCGGCATGCTGGTATAAAATTTCTTGAATCGGACCCTCACAATAATCGCGGCAGTCTAGCTGAAACAACACTTCTTCTCTGGCTTTAGGTGTAATACCCAAACTGGAAAGTGTCATAAAGTTCTTGTTCCTGTCATCTCTAAACAAAACGCCAAACACTTGCATCTTTTGCTTAAAATCCTTCAAAAACCTCAACACCTCCTCTTCCTCTACCATTTCACCCTCAATTTGCATTCAAATCTACACCTAAATTTCATCATTTACAACTTTATAGTTGTTTTTAATGGCAGATAACAGCTATTTAACTTATTTATAGTTGAATAGATTGAGGAGTTTAATTAAAAAACAGATTCTTCATTGCACAACAATGATTAATTGTCATATTTTCGAGAATCGTTACTAATTTTTTTAAAAAATCAACCCTTAATTAGTTCATACATTTTGTATGCTTGAAATGCAATTATCGTTAAATGGGTTTTCAACTTAAAACGCAAATCCCTTTGGAATCACTGAAAAATATTTTGGTGGGGGACAGATTAGAGGAAGGTTCTAGAAATTTTGAGAAACCGGGGAAGGTCAAATTTCATAACGATTTTGAAATTTTATTTTTATTTATCATTGAAAATCCTTTTGAATGAACTTTTAAATAAACGTCCAGAACTCATAATTCCAGTTCAAAATGCTGTCAAAGAGACAATGGATATAAAGGAAGTAGCTGAATACCCATATTGAATAGTTACACTATTAATAGGAGAATCCAAATTTATAAGGCTAGCTAGAGAACTGTATTCAAGAAAAGTGACCTAGATGAATATTTATTTTCTCACAGATATAAATTTTCTAAAAATTTTTAGAGTAAGCAGAGTCAAGATTTGATTGTGCTAGAAGGCGTAGGTAGTATTAAATTTAGCTACTACATTTTTGTAATAAAAACAGAAAAACAGTGACAATTACACTTGCAATTACCCAATTTGTATTTTTATTGCTAATTCTGATAGAAGTATCAGACTTAGAAAGAGATTCTTTTGCCAATCCAATAGCTTCTTCATTGAGTTTTATAGATTTTATAGTAAGTTCATACAATTCATCTTCTTTCTTTCGCTTTGCACCATATCCCCCTGATTTTAAAAACATATTGCCAGTTGTATTCCCTTTATACATTCCTAAAGAAGCTGCGTATGAGATATACCCATCATTAACTAAGGTATTCAATAATCCTTGTCTCTCCATTTCAGAAATATTATCTGGGTATTTTATGTTTTCAGGCTTAGTATCCATTTTTAAATCATTAATAACTTTTAATAACTCATTGAGCTTATTTTCAGTAATAGATAAATCATTCATAACTAAAATATACAAACCA
>DASWYG010000227.1:0-1600 GCA_036405075.1 Bacteroidia bacterium
GATTCATTTGCCAGTGAACACGGTGCAAGAATGATTGCCATGGACAAAGCCACAGACAATGCCGGCGAAATCCTTAAACAACTTAAATTGCAATACAACAGAGGTCGTCAAGCGGCTATTACCAACGAGATCTCTGAAATCGTAGGTGGTGCAGCGGCCTTAAACAGTTAATTAAATTTTTTAATGTTATTGAAAAAGCCCCGACATTCGGGGCTTTTTTATTGTTCTATTGTCACTCGAAATATGAGTACTTTTATCCTCATTCAGACCGTTTCTTCTTCTTGCCCAATTTCACTGTTTCATAAGCAGTTTTAAGTGCATCTTCCAACATTTCTTCAGGTATATTCAATAGATTGATATTGGTCCAACCGTGCTTGCCCCATTTGTTCGGAACAGGATACATCACATCTTTCCTATAAGCACAAAAAGCATCCTGATCCATTTCATTGAGTTTGACACAAGCTCTGTGCTCTTTGTAATTGAGTGTTACAAATATTTTCTTATTGATGGTGTAGGAAGGAATTTCAAAGTGTGGTCTCTCCTCTACCTCACTCATTTTGAATACCAATTCGATAAAACGTTCCTTGCTGATCATACGCAAATATAAAGTCTATCTCTATAGATTCATTGTTGCTTAAGATTTGAATTAAACACCGTCAAGTGTTTTATAAAATAAAAACACCCGCCTCAGATGTTGAGACGGGTGTTTTAACCTAATCAATTTTTATGTCGCTTATTCCAAATTTTAATTACGACTTCGGTAACAATACTGCATCGATTGAATGAATGACACCATTGGATTGAATCACATCGTAAATGTTGATGTTTGAAATGTTGCCATTTTCATCGGTGATGGTGATACTAACACTGCCATTCATCATAAATGTCAAGGTGCCACCGCTTACCGTTTTCAAAGTGGCTTTGCCATTGCCTTTTTTAATGAGCTTCACCAAGTCAGCGTATGTGTATTTTCCTGCTACCACGTGATAAGTCAACACCGCTTGCAATGTGCCTTTGTTTTCCGGTTTCAATAAAGTTTCTACAGTTCCGGAAGGTAAGTTTTCAAAAGCATCATTTACCGGAGCAAATACTGTGAATGGGCCTTTGGTTAAAAGTGTGTCTACCAATCCACCTGCTTTAACGGCTGCAACCAAGGTGGTATGTGCTTTTGAATTCAAAGCATTTTCGATGATGTTTTTGGTTGGTAACATCGGCATACCGCCTACCATTACACTCTGAGCATTGATGTTGGTGAAAGCCATGATGCTGAAAGCAAGGGCTGCAAGGTTCAATTTTAATTTGTTCATGATTGAAATTATTTTGTTGTATGAACCCATTTACGGAAAGACTTGAATTATGGATTTAAATCTTTAAAAAAATCTACAATTGATTGAACCGATACTTATCAAAACAAAATCCGATTTTTTAAAAAAATGAAAAACATTAATTTCGCAGTTATGAGACAAATATTAACTGCCCTATTCTGCTTCAGTACATTATTGCTACATTCACAAATTACTTTAGAATTTGCGCACATGGTTGAAACCGGTAGGACGGTGGTACAAGCATTGGATCAAAACAAATTTAAACTACCTGCGGA
>DASWYG010000228.1:0-4666 GCA_036405075.1 Bacteroidia bacterium
AATGCTTGTTGATGCTCACATAAGTTCTCAAACTGTCTATACTCAACAATGAATATGTGCTGTCGAACACATAATCTGGCCAAATGACATCCTCAATGTCTACCACCAGTTCTTTGCAAATGATCAAACCATTGACACCCAGTTTATAATCATTAGGATTGTTCAACATCGGCGTTCCAATACCCACATTGCCTCTGGCATCCATTCTTAAACCCGATACATTGGGATCTGCATTCCAAGGTGCTATCACCAAAGCGCCATTGACATTTGAACCGTCTGTTGGGCCATTCCCATCGGTATAAAACATGCCGAAATCGCCGTTTTGTGAAATGCTGTTGTAGGCACCTCCACCCAAATTGGCCGTTAAATGTAAATGACGGGTATAATCATTGCCATTGCTGACACCAAATATGGCAATTGGCACATTCATCTCATAAGCAGCTCTTACATCTAAGGCAGCTCTGGGAGATGGCATGTTGACACCAATTCGTCCTTCGGGTGTGACAATGAATCGTGTTCCAATACCACCAGGCAATGATGGGTCCAATTCTCTGGCCCAAATCAATGGTTGACCAATTGAATTTTTGGGCAGTCCCAACCCACCCATACCTGCATAAGGATTTGTTGGATCAGTGAGTACGGGATAAAACCTGAAATTGATGGGAATGAATTTGGCAAGGCTCTCATCTCCATTTGAAATGATCATGGGTTGTATCATTTGGTCCCAAATGATGCTGCTACTCGATGAACCTACTCCGGCACCTTGAGCACAATTCCGGTCTTTGCTAACAATTAAACCCATTTGAGTATTCTGACAATACTCAATTTCCTGCCAAGCTCTGGGATTCATTGTACCCACTCCAACAGCAGAGTTGGTACTTGTTTGAGCAGTTGACGAATTCCAATTGCCGATGGTTTGACCTGAAACCTCGGCTGATACAGCCAACAAGGCCATAGTAAAAATTTTTTTCATGATTTGTGTACACATATTAATACAAATATTACAAAACAAAATTAGCAATAATAATTGCAATAACAAATTTTTATTAATAAAAATGCAGTTATATTTGTACCATCATGAGACAAAAAAGACATAAAATACTGTTAATACTATCATTATCAACGCTTATAATCAATTGCACAAGTACAAAAATAAATTCAACTCTAATTGAACCCAACACCAGTATCAGGGTTTATAATGTCTCAAGAAATGCCGGTGATCTGAGTACTGCCATCACTGCAGTCAATTACCTGGTATGTTATTCACCAGACTCAATCAGGTACATGGACAGTGCTGCCAACTTGTATTATCAGATCTACGCATACAATCAATGCATTTATTGGTGCAAATCTTCATTAAAGCACAACGACTCCAATACCTATGTACAACTTTTATTGTCCAAAGCTTATCAAAAGAATATGGAACATCTGAATGCAATTGAAAGTTATGAGAAATTAATAAAAATAGAAAAGAAACCTGAGTACTACCTTCATTTGGCGGAATGTCAATATTTATCGAAGAGGCTACTGGAGTGTATTCAAACCACATTGAATGCAGACAGTATACCATTGAATTACAAAATCAAATACCTTTACAAAGACACTTCTAACAAGACCTGCAGTAGCAATTTCAGATCGGCCTTGCTCAATTACAGAGGCTTAGCCCATTTCGAATTGGGCAATGTGGATGCGGCCATACAGTGTTTTTCAAAGGCATTGGAATTCGACTCAAATTTCCTTTTATCACAATACAATTTGCAAGTTGCGCAAAAGAAGAAAATGCAATTACTTAAGAATCAAGACTAGTTATTGGATTAATTGTACATAATTGCTTATTTTTGTTGAATCATTCAACTTATGAGCAACAAGCACATTGGAAAACACATCCAAAAACTAAGGGAAGCGGCTGATATGAGTCAAGATCAGTTGGCTGAAAAAATCGGCAAATCAAAGTCACTGGTTTCATTTGTTGAAAACAAGGGTAAAGTAAGCGACAAAACATTGGATCTTATTGCCAAAGCATTGAATGTTCCATTCGACAACCTGAAAGTTTACCCCATCATTGATCTGGATTCACAAAAGCAAAATCAAGACCAGTACAAATTTCGAATCGCAGAATTGGAGCGTGAGACAGAGTTGTTAAGATCCATCATAGACAAGCAGGAAAAGATCATTGAGTTGATGGAATTGAACCTCAAATTGAGGAAACCCTAATTTCTTTTTTTAGCATAAAATTCCGTCGTAAGAGTTTAAAGAGGAAAGGTGAAAGAGGAAAGTTAAAAGAGGAAAGATAAAAGTTTAAAGTTAAAAGTAGAATTGTTGAAATACATACCAATAACTAATAACCAGTAACCAATAACCAGTAACCAACAACCAATAACTAATAACCCGTAACCTCCATCAACACATCAACATCAATGTCCTTAATCGTTTTGAATTTGATGCAATAGCCACTGATGGTTGCTTTGCCCAGTTTATTACCCAGTGTTTTGCTCAAGTAATTCTTATCCTCCAGTCCCATGACATATACAGATATCCCGGTGGTATTGGCGCTTAAACCAATCTTATAGAAGTCTCTCGTTTTTCCTCCTGCATAATGCATGGTAATAGAACCATATCCGATATTGGGATTGGAAACCACTTTGTTTTCCGAATTTTTGCCGTCAAGGAACCACAATTGACAAGCAGGCATTGCCTCCATTATCCGTCGATGCAATTCATGCATTTCACCGCGCTTTGGTTCAGATTGACTGTCTATATAGTCTCGAATTTGAGTTTGAACGTCCATGACATTGCAAATTTAATCAATGAGAGCCAATCAAATCAAAATTCGTTATGACCTAGACTTCAACAATTTCGCAAGGTTTTCGATACTGGCCGTAAATCCTTGTTTGAAGCCCATTTCAATCATTCTTTCCATACGCTCCAATGATTCGTTGTAGATGGTGATGTTGACTGTGGTGATGCCATTTGCTTCACTGAAAGAAATGTCCCATTCTGAACCGGGCAATTGAGGATTTTCATTTTCATCAGCAAATGCATTCAGGAATTTGAAATTGGTTTTCGGACTGATAGAAGTATATGTTTGAACCAACCAACCCTCCTGCCCTTCAGGACTAACCATTGCAAAGACCCTTTGACCGCCAACCTTAAATTCCATTCTTTTGGTTCTTGATTTAAACGGTTCAGGCGCCCACCATTGGTCCAATAATTCTTGTTGGGTATAGGCATCCCAAACCAATGAAAGTTCTGCATCAAATTCTCTGGTGATGTATACTTTCTGTGCTGCTTTATCAGCAGTGAAATCGAATAATAAATCCTTGTTCATTTTTTATTGTTTTTTAGGTTTGATAATACTTTGTCTAGTTGCTTAAATTGTGTTTCCCAATTCTTTCTAAATTGATCGAGCCAAACATCAAATTCCTGCATTTTCTTGGGGTTAAAATGGTAATAGATCTCCCGACCTGAATGTTCCGGCCTGATGAGGTCACACTCCTGTAGAACCTTGATGTGTTTAGACACAGCTTGTCGGCTCATATCAAATTTTTCGGCCATTGCGTTTGGCGTTAACGCTTGCACTGCAATGAGTGTCAGTATAGATCGGCGAGTGGGATCGGCTATGGCTTGAAAGATGTCTTGCTTCATGATTTGATTTAAATACGCAACTTACAGGTTGCGAATATATATGCAACTTTTGAGTTGCGCAAATTTATTTTTGAAAACCTTGCAACTCACAATTTCAAAACAACTTTGAAAAATTCTACCTTAAAACAGAAACACTAATCAGTAATTAAAATTTTCTTACTTGCCACAGTATGCGCACTAAAATACCCCAAACACCCACCAATAATATTGGATGGTGGGTTTGATGGGGCAGAACTATAAGCATTCAGCGTTTGTTCCAATCCCGAAAAATAAGTGTACACATTCGATTCAATGCCATAGACTTGCAGAGTAGCAGTATCTCCGGGTTTCAGTTCCATGAAAAAAGGACCAATGGGCTGGGTTACTTTTTTTCCATTGGTCAATACATCCTTTCTTATAAAAATTTTATTGATCGGTTTATTAAGTGAGAACACTTTGAATCTATAGAAATTGACCTCAGATACAGGATCATTGTATACCGGTATTAGAAATCTTCTGGTATTGTCATTGGCTATTTGATTTTTTTGCATCAGGGAATCTATTAAAACCTCATTAGGCATCTTACAGGATGAATGAAATTTCATTCCATTGTAAGTAACATTCAGAACATAGGTTCGACCAGGAATGCCTGTTAGTGATGTCTGTGCGTAAATCCCCGGAGATTGAAGGTACAATGTATCCAAATTACCCAAATCATCTGCAATGGTGACAAATGCATCTGAAACGCCATTAAAAAGTCCGGATTCAGCAAATGACACACTGTTGGAAATTCTAACAATTGCCCCAATATTTGAATTGGTAATTTCACCCTCTATAACCAATTGATTCTTGACATTACTGATTTTTGGTTCTATGACCTTTTCGCAAGAGGACATCAAAACTGTAAATCGTCAGCATAAAGTGGACTGAATTAATACAAATCTAAGGGAGTGTTTCCAATAAATAATAATAATTTTGATTAGCATGGAAACAAACAAGAAACAAAGCACCGAGAACTTCATTAAGGAGATCAGAAGGAAAA
>DASWYG010000229.1:0-2422 GCA_036405075.1 Bacteroidia bacterium
GACAATGGTTGAAATGAACTATTTTTGCTGAGCAATTCAATCAAGTGATAAGATTATTATTTAAAATATTGATGATTTATGCCATTTGGCAATTCATTAAGATGATGTTGAACGTGAACAAGACTCAAAAGAAGATGCAAAGAGACATGGAAGATTTGCATCAACAGTCAAAACCGTCAGGTAATTCGGCAGCATCTAAAAGAAATGATGAGAAAGGTGAATACATTGATTACGAAGAAATCAAGTAGAATTAGTCGACACTTTAAGAGATTTTAAATGAAAAAGCCCCGAAATTTCGGGGCTTTTTAAATGTCTATGTCGCTGTATTAAAAGTCGTCTGGATCAAGTACAACTGGGTCTTTCATTACTTTAGCCAATTCTTTGATGAATTCTTTTACCATCCTGTCGATTGATAATAGGACTCTGTCAGTGCCTTTCACACCTCTATTGGCATTGGCGTAAAATTCCACATAAGTTTTAACGATCTTTTCTGTCCCTTTTTCAGTGGTATTGTGTACAAAGTTCGAAAACTTGTATTTGTATTTGTCTTCTTTTACTCTGATTTCCAATTTAAATGTGATTGTGCCCAATTGAGTGTATGAATGGGTGTTGTTTTTAACCATCAAAGGTATGGTAGGTCTGATAACGATCCTGCCATTTTCACCATCAGGCTTCATGTCTTCAATCAACATTTCTTTAGGAAACACTGTTTCATAAGGTTTTTTGCCGGCCCTGTAATCTTTGATGTATTTCTGCATGAGGAAGAATTTTGCCCTCCAATACAGAGAATCTATAGTTCCACCATCATATACATCATTTGCCAAAGGCGTAAAAGGAACTACACCCATATAGGTTACCAATTCTGTGACAGTATCTATAGGTGCTTTAAACCTTTCATAACGTTTATAGGTCGTTGGGATCAATTGGTTGTCTTGTGAAACCAAGGTGCTCGTTATTCCACTTTCAGAAGTGCCGGAATCTGAATAAGATGTTGAATCGAAGTTATAATCCGAGCCAAAAGGATCCGTCTCCGGTTGAGCATAAAGCCCCATGAAAGTGAAAGTGAGTAAGAAAGTAAGGAAAATTCTCATTTTGTGTGTAACGAAATAATAGTCGATTTATTGCAAATTAAGTACCAGTTTTTTTTATGAAGGGCAAATGTAGTAAAACAGTAAGAAAATATGAAAAGTTTTTTTAACATGCCTTACCTTTGCATATTATCATGAAATTTCAATTTCCCCTATTTGTATCTGCCATTTTAATTGCCTTGTTCTCATCTTCATGTTCTCATAAAGAAGTAGAAAAAATGCCTGAACTGAAAGTAAAAAATCACAGCTTTTCAAATTATGATTCAATACAATTGAAGCACTTGTATCTGGATTTAAATGTTGATTTCAAACTCAAACGATTGTCAGGTAAAGCGGTATTAGATATTGTAAATGCATCTTCCTGTAAATATCTGATTCTAGATACTAAAGGTTTGGATATTAAAAAAGTATTACTCGAAGACAGTGAGGAAACCCCTTGGAGTATGGGCCCACTTGATTCATTGTTAGGTGCACCTTTGGTCATTGAAATTAAACCTCAAACTAAAAAAGTAGCGGTGTATTACCACACCGGAGAGAATGCTCAAGCTTTGATGTGGTTGACTCCCGAACAGACTTCAGGTAAAAAACATCCATTCTTATTTACCCAAAGTCAGGCGATATTGGCTCGCACTTGGGTGCCTTGTATGGATTTACCGGCCGTTAGGTTTACTTATTCAGCTGATATACAATGTGACCCGCAGTATTTGCCTTTGATGAGTGCTTCCAATAACTTTAAAAAGAACAAAGAAGGTAAATACCATTTTGAAATGCCTCAGGCCATACCAAGTTATTTGTTGGCTTTAGCAGTTGGTGATATTGAGTTTAAGTCGCTTGGTGAAAATTGTGGGGTATTTGCAGAACCTGATATGCTCCAAAAATCAGCTAAGGAGTTTGAGGAACTTCCGGCCATGATCAAAGAAGCCGGGAAATTGTATGGTGAATATGCTTGGGGACGATATGATGTAATCGTTCTGCCGCCAAGTTTTCCTTTTGGCGGTATGGAGAACCCTCGATTGACCTTTGCAACTCCAACCATTATTGCAGGAGATAAAAGCTTGGTGTCTCTTGTGGCTCACGAATTGGCACATAGTTGGAGTGGCAATTTGGTTACCAATCAAACCTGGGATGATTTTTGGTTGAATGAAGGGTTCACCGTTTATTTTGAGGATCGAATAATGGAAGCTGTCTACGGAAGAGATTATGCAGATATGCTGATGGAATTGAGTTTTGGAGAACTGAAATTTACACTCGACGATTTGATGAGAACAGCCCCGGGAGATACTAAATTGAAATTAAAATTGGTCAACAGAGATCCGGATGAAGCAGTTTCTGAC
>DASWYG010000230.1:0-3687 GCA_036405075.1 Bacteroidia bacterium
CCAATGGTGGAACAATTCATGTGAAACAACATTTTCATAGGTATTGTCCAAATGTTCTCTGTTGTTGTGTTGCAATTTGTCGAAATGTATGACACAACCTGTATTTTCCATTGCACCACTTACAAATTCTCTCACCACTACTTGACTGTACTTGTCCCATGCATAAGGAGTACCCAATTTTTCACCAAAGAATTTGATCATTTCAGGTGTGTTTCCAAAAACCAATCTGGCATAAGGCTCATATTCCTTTTCTACATAATAATCCACCGGCATACTGCCCAATTTGTCTTCAATTTTTGAAAACTCGCCAACGACTAATGCAAACAAATACGGTGCATGCGGCAATTCCTGAATCCATACATCAGTTCTTTTTATTGAATCTGAAGTAGAAGAGACCAATTTGCCATTTGAAATGGTTCTGTATTTCTTTTCCACTTTTACATGGATTTCCTGTGTGGTTTTTTGATTGGGCGCATCAATGGTCGGAAACCAACAAGAGGCGGCATCTGTTTCGCCTTGGGTCCACATTTGAACCGGTTTATCAGGGTCCAAACCTTTATGATTAATGAAATAAACGCCCTTATCACTGGTGATGGCAGCACTTCCCTCTACTTTTACTTTTTCCGGTTGTGCAACATAATCGATGATCAAATTGATCTTTTCCTCTTTGCTGTAGAACCTATCCAACTCTATCTTCAATTTGATTGAATCATAACTGTATTTAAGGTCTATTGTATTGCTCATTCCGGAAACACCAGGTTTGCCGGCATTCAAATTCAATGAAACTTTTACTATGCGCATGTATTTAGCATCCAAAATCACTGAATCTGTGCTATAAAAATGAGGTTTTAATTGAATTTCAGCTCTGCCTGTTATTTCCCTGTCTGCAAAATTTGGCTCTAAAAACAAACGGGTAGAGATCAAATCGCAATGCTTGCTTGCACTTCCTCTATAATTGCTGTGAATGTATCGCTGTTGCTTTTCTTTGTTATCCTCTTCCTTTGGTTTCGACTTACAAGCCGCTATCAAGACGATGACAACGAATAAACTGATTTTTAAATGGTATTTCATATTGGTTTGTTTGAAACAATTGCTTTAGAAAACAATTTTAGGTAACAATTACAACATCACCTGCATTTGAGAAAGACCTTTGTAAATGCCATTTTCAAGGTGCATCAATTCATTGTGATTGCCGGATTCTTTGATCATTCCTTTGTCTAAAACAATGATCCTGTCGGCATTTCTAATGGTGCTGAGTCTGTGCGCAATCACTATACTGGTTCTGTTTTTCATCAAATCATCCAACGCTTCTTGAACCAACAATTCACTTTCGCTGTCGAGTGCACTGGTGGCCTCATCTAACACCAAAATTGCCGGATCTTTTATAACTGCTCTTGCTATGGCAATCCTTTGCTTTTGCCCACCTGACAATTGTATTCCCCTCTCACCTACTATTGTTTGAAATTTATCGGGAAATGAATCAATGAACTGCAGAGCATTTGCCTTTTTAGCTGCCTGTCTCACCTCTTCTTCTGTCGCTTCAGGTTTACCATAAATGATGTTCTCATAAATGGTACCGCCAAATAAAGTGACATCCTGAGGCACATAGGCTATTTGTTTTCTCAATTGATTGAGTCCATAAGATTGGACCGGTTTGCCATCAATACTGATAACACCGGCCTCCGCATCATAAAAACGCATGATCAAAGAAGCAATGGTGCTTTTGCCGCCCCCACTGCCTCCAACTATAGCCACCTGAGACCCTTTCTCAGCCTTAAATGAGACACCTTTCAATACTTTAATTTCTTTTCTTGAAGGATATGAAAATTCCACTTCATTGAATTCAATTTCACCATTAAAGCGTTTGTTTTCTTCATCCATTTTTTTACCATAAGCTTCTCCATCCATTTCCAGAAGTTCACGTACCCGCTCTGTTGCTCCTATGGTTTTTTGTATTTGACCAAACATATCGGCGAAGCCACCCAGAGTTCCACCAACAAAAGCTGAGAATATGACAAATGTGACCAAATCATCAATGCCCATTCCACCCGATTGAATCAGATTTGCACCAAACCAGACCACAAATCCTATGGCTCCAAATATGCCAAATATGATAAAAGCCACAAAAAGGCCTCGGTTCATACCTGTTTTAATGGCATATTTCACCCAATTGCTGATATTGCTTCCGTATCTGGCATTTTCCAATTCTTCACCTGTAAAAGATTTTACAACGCTGATGCCTTGCAAAGTTTCCTGTACCACTGTAGAACTATCGGCTAGCAGATCAGATTCTTTTCTGCTCATTTTTCTGATTCTTCCTCCAAAAACTACTGCTATGATGGCAATAACCGGAACTACAGACAACATGATGCCTGCTAATTGAGTTGATATCATGAAAATAGCGGTCAATCCAAACACCAAGGTCATCAAGCCCCTTAAAAATTCGGCAAAAACAAAGGTCAAAGTATCATTGATCTGACCTGTATCGGTACCAATTCTGCTGCTGAGTTCACCTACCCTTTGTGTGCTGTAAAATGACATTGGCAGTGAAATGAGCTTGGTATACAATTCCTTCTTCAAATCACCTGTAGCGCTTGCACCTGCTCTCGAAAGAAAATACACCCTGAAATAAGACAAAAGGACTTGAAAGGACAATTGCACGAAAATGAGCAATAGTGTAATATTGATCGGCCAGGCTTCTTTCAGAAAAGACAGGTCTTTAACAGATACTCCCTGAGGCATCTGTGTAATTGATACATCCTTGCCACTTACGGCACCAATCATTTTTCCCATCAACAAGGGAAACATCATGGTATTTACAGCAGATAAACTGATGATCATTAATCCTCCATAAAAATACCATTTATAAGGTTTGATGTATTTGAATACAAAACGAAGTTGCTTCAAGGATTCGAAGTTTAACTTGGCTTTTGGAATGTCTCTGTCTCGTTTTGGGCCGCCCATAAAAAAATTGTTGTGCAAAAATAAAGATTTGACATTGGTATTGGTTCTTACCCAAGTGCTAATTCACTTGAAATTATATGCATTGAAATGAAGATTCAAGTTAAATGCATGTATTTCAATATTTTCAACTAAACGATTACGACTAAACTCTCAATAAATCGATGAAAATGAATGTGTTTGCTTTTTTCCATTTACCTCATATTTAAGACAGATTTCTGCCTATGGATATGAAAATTAATCTCAAATCCTTACCTTTGATTTATGTTTAATTTATTCAAAAGCTTACCAATTGTTTTTTACCTCACTTTTTCTTTTTCAGCATTTGCTCAATCCGGATACAAAGTGACCTATTTTCATCCTAAGACTCAACTGCCTGCAAGCATTTCATTTACCGATGCAAGCAATATTCCATCCACTGAAGATCCGAGTATTTGGTTCAAAAACAACCTAAAAGCCAACGCTGATTTTGAGCTTCAATTTCAACGTTCAAATACTGATGCCAAAGGTTTTACCCATTTACGCTATCAACAATTTTACAAAGGCTTCCCAATAGAAGGTGCAGAAATCATCATGCACATGAAAGGTCAAAAAACAATTTCCTTGAATGGCAAGTTCTTTCCTCAATTTACTCTGAATTTACAGCAAAATGTAGACAAGGAAAGTGCTGTACAAAAAGCACTGACATTGTATAACAACGCTGTGTTCAAATGGGAAGTAAACAGC
>DASWYG010000231.1:0-3391 GCA_036405075.1 Bacteroidia bacterium
AATCTTTCTTTTTTATGGTATCATAGTATACAATGGTATCTGTTCTTACAATCATTGAGTCGTTGCTGTAGAACGTACTGTATTTGGGCATAATGGTTTCAAATAAGAACCATGCATCGTAAGTGCCTACCAGGTCATCGGGTAAGACATACGGCAATTTGTGCCAAGAATTACCTTTGTCTAAACTTACTTTACGGGGATTGGCGAGATCCAATGGTATTTGCAGCAATGCGCCCTGACAAGCAGAGAAAGTATCCCTTCTCAGTGCTTCATTGCAATTGTTGAAATCAATAACCTGAGAAAGAGAGTCTTTACAACCTGTGACAGTATCATGGGTAATGAGTTTTATGGTATAACTACCATCATACTTTCTGAATTTGTGATAGGCAAAGTAATCTCTGGAGTAATTGCAATAATTGGATGTGTCTTTATTGTTTCTTCTATAGGTCGTGCATTTGTCACCGTTGGGATCATTAACATACCAAAGGAACTTGGTAGTATTTCTATTTGTATAAGCTGATTCATTGATAAAAGAAATGGGTCTCTTATCAACGAAATCTTTACATTGATTGGCATCAAAGATGCTAAAATCTGCTACCGGCCCTAAAACTCTTAAATGGGTGGTCAATGTTTTGATACAATTTCCTCTGGTAACTTTGCAGGATATTGTATGTAATCCGGGCATCAAGCCTTTGTTTTTTGGATTAATTGGATAAATGAAGCCAAATGCCGGTGGATATGAAACTCCATTGATGACCCACTCGAATTTATCATACGAGAATTGAGATACCCAAACAGAATCAAAATCTTGGGTGCTGTAACAAATTACAGAATCTTTAATGCGGATACTTGATGGCAGTGTGTCAATTAAAATTTGATAATTGATCATTATGTCGTCTTTGCAACCATTGGCATCAGTAAGTTCCAAAGTGCATTTGCCATTAAAGTTTGAAGTATAATCTATGCATTTTAAAGTGTTGAAATAGCTATTATTGTCGTCAGTTTGACCTAAGATTTTCCATTTGAAAGTGGCAGTATTGATGTTTTTTCCACTTGATTGGTTTTTAAAGCAAACCATTTTGGTTTTACAATCTTTGTATGTATTTGAAAAGCTAAGAAGTGCTTTGGATTGCTCTTTTATCACAATGTTGTGAGTTTCACTTGATTTGCACCCATAAATATCTGTGGTTTCTGTTTTTACTAAGTAATTGTCTGGCAAGGAATATTGATGACAATTTTTTTCTCCATTTACAGGATTGCTGCTGGTTTTAAATGTGCCATCGCCCCAAACTATTAATCTTGAGACAATGGTTTGCCCTGGACTTGCTTCTTTGTTCGAATCGATTAAACAAAATTGATTGTCGTTCAGGCAATATTCAGACTTTGGATCAATTGCCATTTTGGTTTTTGGCAATCCATACACGATGATGGTAGTAGAATCTGTTCTTGAAGTGCCATTGCTAAAAGTGGCATTTATTTTAATGGTATAAGTGCCTTTGGTTTTGTAAACATAAGAGGTAGAGAGATTATTTGAAGTAGAACCATCTCCAAAGTACCATGTAGCTCCTGTTAAAGTTAATCCGCTAGGTGGTTTGTACGAAAAAGGTGTTATGTTTTTAAGACATTCAGTGGAAGGCACATTGATGGTTTGTGCGGTTAATCCATTGAAAAAGAAGAATACACAATAAAATAAAACACAATATGATAGTAATTTTAGTTTCAATCTAATTTCAAATATAATTAATTAGACGTAAAGATTGAACTGAAAGGTGGCAGCATTTAAATATTTGACGCAGATTTGACATTGCCTCAATCATAAAAAGGTCTGAGAATAAAGTCTGCTAGGGCTTATTTTAATTGAATTCAGATGCTAAATTCAAAAGCGTTTCTTCTGAAAATAGATTTCCCATCAACTGCATGCCAATGGGCATTCCATTTTCAGGATGACTGCCAAAAGGTATAGACAGGGCAGGGTTGCCGGCTAGGTTGGATTGGACAGTGAACAAATCTGCCAAATACAATGCAATTGGATTACTGGCTTTTTCACCCAATTTAAAAGCAGGAGTGCTGGTTGTTGGAGTTAAAATGACATCATAATCCTCGAAGATCTGCAAAGTTTTGGTTCTGATCAATTGTCTTACTTTTTGAGCTTTGGTGTAATAAGCGTCATAAAAGTCACTTGTGAGTACAAATGTACCCAGCATGATTCGGCGTTTAACTTCCGGGCCGAAACCTTCTGATCTTGATTTTTTGAAAGTTGATTCCAGATCATAGGCATTGGCGCTTCTGTAGCCGTAAGTGAGACCTGAAAAACGGCTGAGGTTGCTGCTCGCTTCGGCAGTGGTTAAAACCTGATAACAAGGCACCATCTGGTCGAGGTATGGGAATTCTATTCCATCAACTGAATGGCCATTGTTTTTAAGGGTTTCAATCATTTTTTCACTCGAGGCTTTGATATGAGGATCTAAGCCGGGGTGTTCCAAACAATCTTTGATATAAGCGATCTTTAGTTTCTTGTTTTCTCGATTCAATTGAATCGGGGTAGCTTCACGCTGATACATGGATGCATCGCGATCGTCTTTGCCTGCAATGATATTCAGGATAAGAGCCATATCAGACACAGAGGAAGTAAATGGTCCGATTTGGTCAAAACTACTGGCAAAAGCGATCAGACCCCATCTGCTGATACTTCCATAAGTTGGGTAAATGCCATATAGACCAGTAAAGGCAGCAGGTTGTCTGATGGAGCCACCGGTATCAGAACCTAAAGAGGCTAGGCACATGTCTGCTTGCACAGCTACTGCGCTACCACCGCTGCTTCCACCGGGAACGCGTTCTGTGTCGAGAGCATTGAGAACTGGTCCAAAAGCTGAGTTCTCATTACTGGAGCCCATCGCAAATTCGTCACAATTGGTGCGACCAATGATGATGGCGTCTTCGGCCAGCAAACGTTCTACAGCAGTTGCTGAAAAAAGGGATTTGAAATTATCGAGAATTTTTGAAGAAGCGCTGGAAGCGTGGTCTTTGTATACAATATTGTCCTTTATGGCAATCACCATTCCGGCGAGTTTACCTGCTGTGCCCGATTCAATTTTCTTTTGAACAGTATTGGCAGCAGCAATGGATTCCTGATCAAAAACCTCTAGGAATGCATTTAAATGCTTCCATTTCTCAATTTGTGAAAGGTAGTAATTGACAATTTCGGGAACAGTAAGTCCCGAAACGGAAATTTCCTTTTGAATTTCTGTTAATGAGGAAAATCTCTTATTCATCAAAAGCGAAGGCAATTATTTTTTGTCTTCAGTATCAGCTGATTTTTCTTTGATCCCTTTTTCTATTTCAGATTTGACATTGTTCTTGGCTTCGTTGAATTCACGTATACCATTGCCCA
>DASWYG010000232.1:0-2398 GCA_036405075.1 Bacteroidia bacterium
GCTTAGAATTGCTTGAGAACAATTATTTTTATGATTTTACGTCTCACAGTGAAGGCATTCAAACTGACAACAATGATTGGAGTGTACTTTTCAGAATGCAGCATTTTGGATTTCCTACAAGACTTTTAGATTGGTCTGAAAATTTCGCTGTGGCACTTTATTTTGCTTTAAAATTTTCATCACATTACAATTCTCCATGTATTTGGATCTTGGATCCATATAGACTGAACAATTTAAAGAACGAAATCCCTAAAATAAAATTCACTAACATAAAAGACGAAACCCTTTACAATCCAAATAGAGATTTCATTTACAGTTATTATGATGCATTCATTGTCAACAATTTAAAAGAAAACCAGTCTGTTTTCGATTTCCCAAAAGCGCTTTACCCAATAAAAAGCAATGAGAGGATCAGGGCACAAAAAGGCGTATTTACAATACATGGCAATCAACGTGAATGTATTTCCAAATTAGCACCAAAGTGTGTTAAAAAATTCACTATTCCCGAAAGTGCTATTCCTTCTGCTCTTAATTTTTTAAAACAATTTTCAGTTACACATTTTTCGATGTTTCCTGATTTTGAAGGACTAAAAAAACAGTTACAAGAAGAATATTACTTATAACTTTTAGAAAGTTCATTTAGGATTCCAACTCATTAACCTTTCTTTCTCAGCTTGAAACTACGGAGAAGGAGAGCGAGAATGAGAACGGGAGCGTTAGCGATCAGTTTTAATCCTCTCCACTCACATTCCTCATTCTCATTCTCATTCTCCTTAACTATCCTTTCTTCTCCTCGGTGCCGTCTGCATGCTTTGCAAAACGGCCTTTGCTGCGGTCGTGCACCTGATCGTATCGCGACCAAGGCCAGCCTCCAAATTGCGTTTGATGATAATCTTCAAAAGCTTGCTGTATCTCTTCTTTGGTATTCATCACAAAAGGACCGTATTGTATCACGGGCTCTGATATGGGCTTACCTTGCAATACCAATATGCTCACAGCTTCATCTCCAGCTTGTATCAACAAATCCTGATCAGGCATCACATTCACTGCACTGTATTTGGATATGGATCTACCTGAAATATCCAGTTTACTTCCTTCATAAAAATACAAATTTCTATTGATACCTGCTGAGGCTTTGGGCAAAGTAAAGGTAGCATTGGCGTCCATTTTAATGTTCCAAATACCCACTTCATTCAAAGGATCTGCAGCCCACGAATCCGGAGGACAGGCAGGAGCTGTTGTCTCTCCGATTTTACCTGCTATTACTTCTATTATTGTTTTGTGCTTGTTCTCATCTATGTGTTCATAATTGGGAATGGTATCACTCCACAACATTTTAAAATGAGGTTCTACCATCTTGTTTTTCTTTGGCAAATTGAGCCAGATCTGAAACAACTCCATTGGATTTTCCTTTTCCTTGTCCATCAACGGAAACATTTCTGAATGCTGAACACCTTTTCCGGCAGTCATCCATTGCACATCGCCATTGCCATATCTACCTGCTGCGCCCAATGAATCAGCATGATCCACCAAACCTTTTCTGACCACTGTTACAGTTTCAAAACCTCTGTGTGGATGTCCCGGAAAACCGGGAACAGTTTTGCCATGATACATCCTGAACCCATCTTTCACAATGAAATCATCGCCCATGTGTCTGCCTGCAAAATATGCCGGATCCGGTCCCATCACATCGTTGCCTTTTGGGAAATTGTCTTCATGGTGTACACAGAAAAGAAAAGGATCGGCGGTATCCCATTGAAATCCCAGGGCTTTGATGTCGAGCACCGGGTCTATGTCTTTTTGTTTGTCTTGCATATTCTTTAAGGTTTTGGAGAATTGATCCAAGGGTGCAATCATGGCTGCAGATAATGCCAGGGTCATTCTGCCCAGAAAGTTGCGTCGTTTTAGTGGTTCGCTCATAATGATGGGTTTATAAAACTCTATTTGGATATCCGTTCAAATTTAGTCCTTTTTAAGTTTAATTTCCATCTCAGGCTTTTCTATAATGGGATTTATAAAATAAATAATCTAAAGTCAGTTTGGCTTCAGATTGCTGCCTTTACTTTTGTGTATAATTCTATTATTCATTAAAACATCTTACCATTTCGTCTAAAATCTGTTCAGTCCAAACTGTAGTGCATCGACATTGTATAAGGTCTGCGGCCGGATCAAATGTCGCCACTTCACCATTTTCATCTAACTTTCTGATCATCATTGGAATCATCATTCAAATGCTCATCTTTGCAGGCAAGTCTATTAACAGTCCATTGACCCAAAAACCCCATTTAAATTAAACCCTCTACATGAGTTCAGAAATATTGTTTTTCACCCTCTTTTTAAGTTTCATCACTTTGGTATTGCTCCTAGATCTGGGCATACTCAACAAAAAAGACAGTAA
>DASWYG010000233.1:0-11595 GCA_036405075.1 Bacteroidia bacterium
CCGCACAATTCTTCGAAATTCTGACTTTCATCCAACGCTTTATAAAAAGATAAACGTTTAAAAATTTCAGTATTTCTAATGTGAGTCTTGTTCGGAAAATATTTCTCCAATTCAATTTCTCGCTCACTCTCCAAAAAGGTATTAAAATCCCTTAAAAACTGAAGAGAGAAATAATAAAATTTGTAGTAAGTTCTGAAATGTGCCTCAAGTTGTTTTTGAAATGCCGGAACAGATTGAGCATCCTGTTGTTGAAAGGCATAGAGTTGTTGTAGTACTTTGATTCTGATATTCCGGCGAGATAACATTTATGAACGTATTTGGGGGCGCAAAGATAGAGGTTTTTTGCATTGAAAGAAGTTTTTATTTGAATAATTTCAGAATCTAACTCAAGAAACCTGTCCCCAGAAATGGTCTTCCTGATGTTTCATCAAGTATTCCAGTAATTGAGCGTGAATCGGCAACAACAATTCAGGATCATCTTTTAGAATGAATGCCGATGCTCTTTTAGATAGGTCTATCACCGCTTCATCCTTCACCAGATCCAACAATTTGAATTCCGGCAATCCGCTTTGTCTGGTGCCCAACATGTCACCAGGTCCCCTTAATTCAAGATCTACCTTCGCAATTTCAAATCCATCATTGGTGGCACACATTGTTTTGATTCTTTTCTTAGATGGATAATTCATTTCATCACCTGTCATCAATACACAAAAACTTTGTTCGGCTCCTCTCCCAACCCTTCCTCTCAACTGATGCAATTGAGACAGACCAAATCGATTCGAATTTTCAATGATCATCACACTCGCATTCGGAACATTTACACCTACTTCTATAACAGTTGTAGAAACCATAATCTGTGTTACCCCTTCCTTGAATCTATGCATTTCGGCATCTTTCACTTCAGGTTTCATCTTACCATGGAGGATACTGATCTGATATGGAGGTACCGGAAAATAACTGCAAACCACATCATAGCCATTCATCAAATCATTTAAATCCAGTTTTCCAGATTCTTCTATCAGTGGATAGACGATATAAGCTTGTCGGCCTTTTTCCAATTCGGTTTTTAAAAAAGCCATCACCTCACCTCTGTATTTATTTTCTCTGTGTACTGTTCTAACAGGTTTTCGGTTCTTTGGTAATTCATCGATAACCGAAACATCCAATTCACCATGTATGGTCATTGCCAGAGTTCTGGGAATTGGTGTGGCTGTCATTACCAGCACATGAGGCTTTGTTTGGTATTTGTGCCACAATTTAGCCCTTTGAGCCACACCAAACTTATGCTGTTCATCTATCACCACCAATGCCAGTTGCTTGAACTGAACATCATTTTCAATCAACGCATGGGTGCCAATCAAAATATCAATTTCACCATCGATCAGTTGTTTCAATATCATTTCGCGATCCTTCTTCTTGGTTGAACCGGTTAACAGAGATATGCGAACAGGTAATTCTGCCAACATGTCTTTCAATGAAATGTAATGTTGGGTCGCTAAGATCTCTGTTGGGGCCATCATACAAGTTTGATACCCATTGTCGATACAGATCAACATACTGAACAAAGCAACCACTGTCTTGCCACTGCCTACATCACCTTGCACCAAGCGATTCATCTGTTTCCCTTTAGACATATCTGTTCTGATTTCCTTGATCACACGTTTCTGAGCTCCTGTGAGATCGAATCCAAGGTAGTTGTGATAAAATTGATGCACCAATTCTCCGGACTTTACAACCGGGTAACCATTCATGGTTTTGTGTCTGGTCAGCTTGTTCTTTTCTGCTCTCATAGAAAGCGAGAACATTTCTTCAAATTTCAGTCGTTTGACCGCTGCTTTAAAAGCATTTTCATCACTGGGTAAATGAATGTGATAGAAAGCGGCTTTACGTCCGATCAATTTCAATGGTTTAAGAACAGTATCAGGAATAAACTCTGGCAAATCAAATTCAGGGTGATTGAGAATTTGCATGATCAAACCTAATATGTACCTTGAATCCATAAATCTGGCCTTTAATTTTTCAGTTAAAGGATAAACAGGTTCCATTGCCAATGATTTTTCATTGGGATCAAATTTTTTGATTTCCGGATGAGGAATAGAATACTTACCTGCAAAGGCATTTACTTTACCATAAACCCTGTAGGTTTCTCCTTCCTTCAATATTTTAGAAATTCCTTGATGATTTTTGAACCAAACCAATTCAATTCTGGCAGTTCCGTCAGAAAGAGTGGCGGTTAATCGTTTGGAATGACCAGTTCCAATGGCCTTTAATCCGGATAAAACACCTTTGGTAAGCACATTGATCGATTCATCATTGATTGACTTAATGTCGCAGGTATTCGATTTGTCAATGTGGCGATTGGGGTATATTTTAAGTAAATCCCCATAATTGAATACATTTAGTTCACTTTTTAAAACTTCGGCTTTTTGAGGCCCTACCCCTTTCAAATATTCAATGGGTGTATCTAGGAAATCGCGTTTCAAAATTGTTAAAAAAATGTTTTGCAATATCTCATTTTAAAATTAAATTTGCGCAAATTTATAAATAAATCAGAGAATGAAAAAAGTACTCATCGCGTCTGCATTTGCAGCTTTATTCGCTGCCTGCAGCAACACTCCTGCTGTATCTGAATCTGCAACTAAAGTTGAAGGTTTGGCACATTGGGTTGATTCTATTAAGGCAAAAGTTGAAGCAGACACTATGGCTGACTCAGCTACTTGGGCTAATTATGCTACTGAATTCGAAGCTGCTGCTTCTACCATTAAAGTTGAAGAACTTGATGAAGCAACAAAAGGCAAATTGGAAGCTGCTAAAACTGCTTGGAGCAATGTAGGAACTACCTACTCATCTAAGATCGCTGCTATTAAAGAAGCTGCAATGAAAGCAAATCAAACAGTTGATTCTGCTGCTGCTGCTGTTCCAGCTCCAGCTGAAGCCGGTAAAACCATTATCGAAAAAGGTAAGGAAGCCGCTAAAGCAGGTGTTGACAAAGGCGCTAGCGCAATGGAGAAAAAAATGAAATAATTCATAAAAGACCATTTTAAAAAAAAGTTGGATTTAAAGATCCAACTTTTTTTTTGTCTAATTTTGTCCCCTATGAACAAATTTTATCTGATAATAGGCATTTTGTTTTGCGCTTGTGGCAACTCAAGTTCCGAACAAAAAGTTGTTAACGCCAAACAAGACAGTACAGCAGTTGCTTTGGACACTGCGCCTATGACATACGATCAAATGATTTCTGCTCAAAGCCAATCTGACACCTTATTCACTGAACATTCTGCCATACTGATGTTTAAGAAAGTATATCCGGGTAAAACCCCTAAAAAATTAAGTGATTTTTCCGGTTTAGAATTGAAAGACATGAAAACTGTATACAACAACCTCCTTAAAGTTTGCATTGATTATAGAGACTCAGGTAAATTGTATACAGAACAAATAGAAAAAATGTACTCGGCCTTAGAATCTAAATTAGAATCATCTGATTTACCTGACAATCCATTGCCAATTGGCGATAAACTAAACATCACCAATATTAAAAGTGATATCAATACAGAAATTGCAGGAATGAAAATGAGACAAAAAACAAAATGAAAACCATAGGTTTACTAATCATTTCCAATATCTTCATGACCATTGCCTGGTATGGTCATTTGAAATTCGAAAACACACCACTGTGGAAAGTAATTATCATCAGTTGGTTGATAGCATTTGTAGAATATTTATTTATGGTTCCGGCCAACCGAATTGGTAAATTGGAGGGCATGAGTGGTTATCAGCTAAAGATCACTCAGGAAGCCATTACCATTGTGGTTTTTATTTTATTTGCAGTCTTTGTTTTAAAAGAACCTTTGAAATGGAATCACATCGTAGGTTTCATCCTTTTGTTTTTCAGTGTGTATTTCATCGCTGGAAAATTCAAGTAAAATCAATATACTTTATTCTGATAATCAATCAATTGACTCAATATTTGAGACATAAGTTCAAGTATTAGAAAAATTCTAGGAAATTTTAAAATCCTTTTGTAAATTTGCCGCCCCACAAAGGAGGAAACAAAATTTGACAGAAGAACAATTAAAAGAAGGCAACGTCCCAACCGGAGTTGAGGCCGCCACAGAAACCCCAAAAACCAGCACAAAATCCAAAGCCAATGCTCCGGCTATGGATGATTTCGATTGGAGCATGGACAAAGCAGGATTTGCTAATTACAATACTGCTAAGCATCAGGAAATGGTTAGTTTATACACCAATTCTCTGAAATCCCTTAACCCGAATGAATTGATTTCAGGTTATGTTGTATCAATTTCCGACAGGGAAGTTGTGGTGAATGTCGGTTTCAAGTCTGACGGTATCATTTCTAGAAATGAATTTAAAGATTTGCCTGATTTAAAAGTTGGAGATAATGTAGAAGTTTATCTTGAAAACGTAGAGGATCAAGATGGTCAATTGATCATTTCCCGTAAACGTGCTATTCAAGAAAAAGCTTGGGACTTCATATTGAAGGCCATGGAAGAAGGTACCGTACTGACTGGTCTTGTTAAATCAAGAACCAAAGGCGGTTTGGTAGTTGATGTCATGGGCATCGATGCTTTCTTACCGGGTTCTCAAATCGATGTTAAACCTATTAAAGATTACGATCAATACGTAGGTAAAGACATGGAATTTAAAATCGTGAAAGTAAATGACGTGTTTAAAAACGTTGTGATCTCTCACAAAGCGCTTATCGAAGATGATATCGAAGCTCAAAAATCTGACATCCTTTCTAAACTTGAAAAAGGTCAGGTACTTGAAGGTATCGTTAAAAATATCGCTCCATTTGGTGCATTCGTTGACCTCGGTGGTATCGATGGTCTACTCCACATTACAGACATGTCTTGGGGACGTATCAATACACCTGAAGAATTGCTTCAACTCGAACAAAAAGTTACCGTTGTTGTACTTGAGTTCGACGAAGATAAAAAACGTATCTCTTTGGGCATGAAACAACTTACTGAGCATCCTTGGGATACCCTCGGCGATAACATCGCAGTTGGTGCAACAGTTAAAGGTAAAGTTGTTACTGTTACAGATTACGGTGCATTCGTTGAAATTAAACCAGGCGTTGAAGGCCTAGTTCACGTATCTGAAATGAGCTGGAGCTCTCACCTTAGAAGTCCACATGACTTCCTTAAAGCTGGTGATGAAGTTGAAGCCGTTATCACTGCGCTTGAAAAAGACGAACACAAAATGTCTCTCGGTATTAAACAATTGACCCCTGATCCATGGGCTAGCATTGTTGAAAAATACAAAGTGGGCAGCAAACACACAGGTGTTGTTAAAAACCTTACCAGCTATGGCTTGTTCATAGAATTGGAAGAAGGTGTTGACGGACTTGTTCACGTTTCTGACCTTTCTTGGACCAAGAAAATCAAACACCCTTCTGAATTCATTAAAAAAGACGAGAAAATCGACGTGGTTGTTCTCGAAGTTGATTCTGAAAACAGAAGATTGTCTCTCGGTCACAAACAACTTGAAGAAAACCCTTGGGATACTTTCGAAACCATCTTCTATTTGCACTCTAAACACGAAGGTACTGTTGTCGGTGTTAACGACAAAGGTGCTAATGTTCAATTGCAATATGGTATCGAAGGATTTGCGCCTAAACGTCACCTCGTAAGAGAAAATGGCGGTAAAGTGAAAGATGGTGATGTCTTGACTTTCGAAGTTATCGAATTCAACAAAGACAACAAAAGCATCGTACTTTCTCATACCAACACTTGGAAAGCCGACGATAAAGCAAAATACACTGAAGAAACCAGCAGCAGAGAGAAATCACCTAAAACTGGTAAAAGCATGAATAAGAGCAATGAGAAATCAACTCTTGGTGAATTGGATGCATTCAGTGACTTGAAAGCAATGTTCGATAACGCCGGAGCTTCTAAAGAAGTGAAGGAAGTTAAAGAAGCAAAAGAAGAGAAAAAAGCTGAAGCAGCTCCAGTTAGCAATGGTGATGATTTGAAAAAAATCACCGGTGTAGGTCCGGCATTTGAAAAACGTTTAAATGCACTTGGTATCAACACTTATGCTGATTTGATCGCTTTGACTGATGAGAAAATCGCTGAACTCGAACAATCCGACAGCATGACCAGCCTTGAGCAATGGCATACTTGGATCGAAGAAGCTAAAACTCTTCAAGCTTAATCAATCATTTAAGTTAAACTCCTATAAAGACGATCCTCCGGGATCGTCTTTTTTTTTACCCGTTTTTTACTGTCTTTCTTTAGGTCAGTTCTTCAATACTTCGTTGATATCATCAAGATGCATTTGTTCATACTAACCTCTATCTTTGCATTGAATACACATGTCAGATTCAGAAATTTCGATATTGGAACGCGAAGAACAGGAAAGAAAAGAAATCCTTAAACGATACAAATCTCTCCTCCGTTCTATCAGACACGATCTCACCAAAGAACAAAAAACTGCTATTAGAGCCGCCTTCGATCTGGCACTGGATGCCCACAAAGACATGAGAAGGAAATCGGGTGAGCCATACATCTATCATCCTATTGCCGTTGCCAAAATAGCCGCTCAGGAAATCGGTCTGGGAACAACTTCCATAGTGTGCGCACTCATTCACGATGTGGTTGAAGACAGCGATTATACCCTCGATGACATCAAAAGGAAATTTGGAGATAGAGTCTCTCGTATAGTAGATGGTTTGACGAAGATAAAAGAAGTTTTTGATCATACCGACAGCATGCAAGCCGAAAACTTTAGGAAAATGCTGCTGACCCTCTCTGATGACGTACGTGTGATCCTAGTGAAAATTTGCGATCGCCTCCACAACATGCGAACACTTGAAAGCATGTCGCGCAAAAACCAACTCAAAATCGCCAGTGAGACACTTTTCTTATACGCACCACTCGCCCACCGACTTGGTTTATATACCGTCAAATCTGAGCTTGAAGACCTGTCCATCAAATATACCCAAAGAGAGGCATATAAAGACATTTCGGCTAAACTGAATGCAAAGAAAGCTACACGCGATCGATTCATCAGAAAATTCATTGAACCAATCAAGAAAAAGCTGGAAGAAACAAATCTTAAATTTGAAATCAAAGGGCGTCCTAAAAGCATCTATTCGATCCTTAAAAAGATGCGTCAACAAGACATTCCTTTCGAACAAGTTTACGACCTATTTGCCATTCGTATCATTCTTGATTCTGAACCGGATAAAGAAAAAGCTGATTGCTGGACAGCATACTCCATCGTTACAGATATTTACAAACCAAATCCGGCTCGTACCCGCGACTGGATCACTACCCCTAAAAGCAATGGTTATGAGAGCTTACACACCACTGTTATGGGCACTGAGGGTAAATGGGTAGAAGTTCAGATAAGAACTGCCAGAATGGACGAAATTGCTGAAAAAGGTTATGCAGCTCATTGGAAATACAAAAATTCCAAAGACGGTATAGAAAGTGAAAATCGAACCGGTGTAGATGGTTGGTTGGCACGTATCAAAGACATACTTGAAAATCCTTCAGGCAATGCCCTCGAATTTTTAGATGATTTTAAACTTCAACTCATTCATGAAGAGATCTTCGTCTTTACACCAAACGGTGATTTGAAAAAAATGCCAAAAGGTGCCTCTGCGCTCGATTTTGCTTTTGAAATTCACACCCAGGTTGGCAGTAAATGCATAGGTGCAAAAGTCAACAACAAACTGGTACCCATCAGTCACACCCTCTCAAATGGCGATCAGGTAGAAATTCTAACTTCCGAGAAACAACACCCAAGAGAAGAGTGGTTGCACATTGTCATCACAGGTAAAGCAATTGCCAGGATCAGAAATTTCCTGAGAGAATCCAAGCGAGAATTAGCCGAAAAAGGAAAAGAAATTCTTAAGAAAAGGTTCCACAAAGAAAAGGTCGAATTCAACGAAGACAACATACATAAATTGGTGCGCTACTTCAAAGTTCAAAGCGCATTGGATTTGTACTATTCCATACAAAGAGAACTTATTCCGGTTGAAAAGTTGGAGGTGAACAACATCATCAACAACAAAGTAGTGGCTCCAAAACCGGCACCAATTGAAACGCAACCTAAACCTTCTTCTAAGAAAAATGAGATAGTAGTGGGTGATGAACACGATTTGCCTTACAGTTTAGCTAAATGCTGTAACCCAATACCTGGTGATGATATTTTTGGATTCATCACAATTGGTGAAGGTGTAAAAATCCACAGAACTAATTGTCCCAATGCAGTTTCATTGATGAGCAACTACGGCTAT
Organism: Bacteroidia bacterium; assembly: GCA_036405075.1. Lineage (GTDB taxonomy): Bacteria > Bacteroidota > Bacteroidia > NS11-12g > UBA955 > JABMMZ01. The sequence goes on from DASWYG010000233.1 coordinate 8,270, forward strand.
CGCATCATCAAAGCGCAATGGAAAGATTCGATGGTTAAAAATGAGACCAAGTTTCTGGCAGGTGTCAAACTCATCGGTATAGACGATGTCGGTATCGTGAGCAGTTTAACCGATATCATCAGCAAGAATATGGGTGTAAACATGAAAGCCATTACCATTGAAAGTCATGAAGGAACTTTTGAAGGCAATATCTCTGTTTATGTAGAAGACACAAAGCATTTAGACAATTTGATCAAGAACATCAAATCCAAGCATCCTACCATGAATGTTTACAGGATTGATGAGGGTCAAAACTGATAGAATCAATTTCATTTAAAACACCTCTTTTTTGTTGAAAAGGCAGCTGTCTGAGGTGAATAAGATATTTACAAATCCCTTAATGAATAAATATTTTGGGTGTATATTTGCGGTTTATGCAATCCTCGAACGACAAGGTAAAGAAAGTAAAGCTGGAAGTGAGGAAAATTTTCACGGCATATCTGGAGAAAAACAAGCAACGTAAAACTCCGGAACGATACGCCATACTCGATGAAATTTACACGCATAAAGAACATTTTGATGTCGACACCTTGTTCATTCACATGAAAAATCGCAAATACAGGGTGAGCAGAGCTACTGTATACAATACCCTCGATTTGCTATTGGACAGTGGACTGGTAAAAAGACATCAATTTGGCCAAAACATGGCCATGTACGAGCAAAGTTATGGTTTCAGTCAACACGATCATTTGATCTGTTTGCACTGCAACAAGGTACTCGAATTTTGCGACCCAAGAATCCAACAAATCAAAAGTACTATGGGAGATTTACTGGGCTTCGAAGTGAGCCATCATTCTCTCCATTTGTACGCCAATCCAATCAACGAAAATGGCAAATGTAAAAGTTGCCAAATAGAACTTATCAATAAAGATGAATAAAATCGACGTAGTACTAGGACTGCAATGGGGGGATGAAGGTAAAGGCAAAATTGCAGACTTCCTCACGCCAAAATACGATATAATCGCAAGATTTCAAGGTGGCCCTAATGCCGGACACTCGTTGAAATTCAACGGTCAAACACACGTACTCAATACCATACCATCCGGTATTTTTCACAACAACACCACCAATATCATTGGCAATGGTGTAGTGGTTGATCCGGTGAGAATAAAAGCTGAAATTGAAAGGGTTGAAAATGCCGGGGCCAACGTAAAAGCCAATTTGATCTTTTCAAGAAAAGCGCATTTGATATTGCCTACTCACCGCTTGTTGGATGCAGCCAGTGAATCAGCCAAAGGTGAAGCGAAAATTGGTTCAACCCTTAGAGGTATTGGTCCGACATACAGAGATAAAATCGGTAGAAATGGATTGAGAATAGGTGATATTCTAAGCCCTGATTTCAAAAAGAAATATGAGAGCATCAAAGAACAACACATCAAATTAATAGAGTTTCTTGGCTATAATGATTTTGATATGCCTACTTTGGAGGCTGAGTTCTTCGAAGCCTGTGAATACCTTAAAGCATTCCGTTTCGACGACACTGAATACACCATTAACGCCAGCATTCCTTCTAAAAAAATACTTGCAGAAGGTGCACAAGGCAGTATGCTCGACATTGACTTTGGCAGCTACCCTTTTGTTACTTCAAGCAATACAATCAGTGGTGGTGTTTGCAACGGTTTGGGCATAGCCCCGCAACACATCGGCACTGTTTATGGCATTTTCAAAGCTTATTGTACACGTGTAGGCAGTGGTCCTTTCCCTACAGAATTACTGGATGAAACCGGTGAAGCTTTAAGAAAAAAAGGCAATGAATTTGGTGCCACTACCGGCAGACCAAGACGTTGTGGATGGTTAGACTTGGTGGCATTGAGATACGCCATCATGCTTTCGGGTGTTAATTACCTGATCATGATGAAAAGCGATGTGATGAGCGAATTCGATGAAATCAAAGTATGTACTGCCTATAAAGTCAATGGTGAGTTGACCAATCAAGTGCCTTATGATCTTTGCACCGAAGAAGTAGAGCCGGTATACAAAACCTTTAAAGGTTGGGCAGAAGATTTAACTGCTTGCAGAAGTAAATCGGAGTTACCCAACAACTTCTTGAACTATATTTTATTCCTTGAAAATGAGCTTGGGATGCCCATCAGCATCATTTCAGTTGGTCCTGACAGAGAACAAACCATAAGAAGCTAATATTGTCCTATAATTTAAGTTCTTTTTATAGAATTTAATTATTTAGGTTTAATTTTCTTGATTTAATTTAAGAATAAAAGCATCCCTAATGTCTTCAAGCTTGGATTTGTTTGAAAAGAACAACTCAATTTTTTCATCCTCTTCTATAACATAACCAACAATCTTGTCCATAAATACATGGTTGTTATATGGCTCAAATCCCGTCTTTACGATTTCAACTTTAAGTTGATTGTTGTTGAAAATCATTCCATCTAGATCCGTTGGTGTTGATCTAAACAAAGATTGGCCTACTTTTTCTGTTACCAGGACAATATCACCCCAAAAGTCAATCTTACCCGACATTACTTTAGGATAGGTGAACCGATCGAACAGTCCAAAATCTGCATTGGTATTTACTGTTTCTATATAGGCACATCCATTTCTATGAATTTTGCCTTTCATTTTCTCTGTATATGTACCTTTTACACTGACGCCTTCGATTGAAACCTTGAATTTAATTATAGGATTAAAACAAGAATAGTTCTCATCTACCATTTGCCTGAATTCTTCATTGGTTCTTATCAGGTATTCATCAACCAAATTCAGTTGATTCAATCTTAAACCTTCAATTTTATTGTTTATCCTCTTTCCCTTGATCCACTTTTCAAACCAGTTGCATTTCACCAATCGCAGGCTAAAATCGTTTATATTCTTCTGTAGTTCCTCAATTCTATTGAAAATCGTATCTGATGATAATTCCTCAGTAAATTCCATATTACAAATTAAGCACAATCCCACTAATGAAACCAGATCCGTTAGTTTAATGAATTTTTATATTAAAAGTTTAAAGATGAGTAACTCCATTGGGTTACCCATTGATATTAAAGTTTCATCATGGTTAGCCTTCTTTGCTCTTCTCTTCATACATCTTTCTCATTAAAAAGATGTAATTCTATTGACACTGAAAACCAACTGCTTAAATGTTATCGTACTTCTTGAACAAAGAACATGCAATGTGTCCTCCAAATCCAAACGTATTGCTGATGGCATAAGCAACTCTGCGTTTTACTGCTGTGCCTAAAGTGAAATCAAATTTTCCATTGAACTCAGGCTCTATCTCCGAAGAATTGATGGTAGGAGGCACTGTATCTGTTTTAACTGCCATTACA
>DASWYG010000234.1:0-9839 GCA_036405075.1 Bacteroidia bacterium
CATCGTTCTTAACTTGATTCACGATCATGTTGATGATGATCTCTCCATCGTCTTGCAACTTCACAATGTAAATGTGGTCGACCAAATTGGTGTAATACTTTTGAAAGGTCATGACCCTTACTTTTTCCTCTTTGAAATAAAACGAAAAGTCGGGATTGCTCATATCGGTATATGCCAATCCTGTATATTTTTGATTTGGAAAATTACCATAAGCAGAATTGATCTTTGTGATTTCAAAATACTTCAATCCGTGTACCACCGCCAGTTTGTTGTTGATGACGGTACTGAAATAACCAAAGTACTTCATGTCGCCTTGCTCTTCAAGGTATTTACCGTATAAAATCAAATTGCCATTGTCCAATTCCTGATAATCAAAATTGATGACTTTCTTTTCTGATGGAATGTCCAATTCAAATTCGGCCTGACCGTCTTTCAATTTAGCTTTCAAAGCGGTGAAGTATTTGCCGATTACAATGATTTTATCGTCGTAATGCGAAACATATTTGATGTTGTATGATTTAGTATATTGTGATGTGGTATCCTTAGATCCCAAACCATCTAAACTGATGGTGTAACTTTTAGAACCTGAGTTGAAACTTTTCAAAAAATCCAGGATGGCAGCGAAATCAAAACTTTTTGATTTCATTTTAATGCCCTCTTTAGAAGATTCGGTCAAATCAAAATTGTATACCTTGATCACTGAATCAGTTACGCCAATGATGATTTTTTTAGTGACTGTATCAACATCACATACCAATGATAATTTGTAGTGATTGAATAGAAATGTTTCTGATTTAATTGACTTACCGGTTTCCAAATCGAAGGTATTTAAAACAACTTGATTGTTTCTGTAATTGTTGGCTTTGATTTCTTCATCGTTTTCATACTTTGAACTTGTCCCTGTGTGTAAAATTTTCCCATCTATGAATTCACAACTGCTAAGATTGATGTATCCTTCATAATCCAATTTCACAGAACGAGTTTTGGTGAAGTCTTTTGAATCTACAAAAAACAAGGTTTTGTCATCTGCGTCGAAAACATAATTGTTGTTGTAAAAAGTTAGGAAGTCATAAGAGACTTTCTTTTCAGGAATACTTTTGTAGTTGAAGTTTTGTGCATTCAATGATGTGAATGCAGTTAGCAGCAAAAGTGCCAGTGAATTGGATTTCATAATTTTTATAAAAAGATAGAACTCAAAATAAAGGATTTTATTTTGAAGTAGAAAGTGAAAATTCCAAATCCTAGTCTGATTCAGGAGAATCTGACAATGATTTGGGATATAGGATGTAGGATTTAGGATTTAGGGAAAAATCGCTTTGCGATTTTTGAGGTTTGAGGATTACTAAATCTGTAATGCTTCTAATCGTTTTAAATCAAAATGAATTGATAAATAATTTACAATCAATAGTGTAGCATCACGTTTAATAAAGTGTGATGAAACGTCTTAAAACAAAAGTGAATCAATAAAAAAAGGATTAATCGATTGATTGCGATTGATGACACTATAAAACGCAATGAATCTCGTTTCTAAAATTAGGTCAATCGTGCAACACAATTACCCCCTCTATCCTAAATCCTGTATCCTATATCCTGCCATTATCGAGTATCCCCCTAGTGCCTTCCAATTGGTAAAGCTTCTGAGCGATCTCAGCCTGTTCATCTGCCCATTGGTTGTATTTCCTTACTGTTTCAGAAATCTCACTCAAATAACGATTGCGTGAAGGTGGTATGATGAATATCTTCTCACTCATTTCATCACTGGCCATAAATTTAGACTTGAAATCAGTGCCAGTCTTTGCATCAATTAGATCCAATAGATTTCTGTACAAGGTATTCATACCCGGATCGTTGAATTGAGAAGCAATGGTGCCATAAACCGGCATGGTTTCTGGATCGCGGTCAAACAATTTGTGGTTCCTTTGAAATTGCTTTTTAACATCTTTCAATGCATCCGCAGCTCCTTTTTTATCAAATTTATTTACAGCTATGATGTCGGCAAAATCCAACATGTCAATTTTTTCCAATTGCGTTGCGGCACCATATTCTGGTGTCATCACATACATGGCCACATTGCTGTGCTCTGTGATCTCGGTATCGCTCTGCCCAATCCCACTGGTCTCTAACAAGATCAGATCAAATCCTGCAGCTTTCAATATCAATATGGCATCGTCTACGTGCTTGCTCAAAGCCAAATTGCTCTGACGCGTAGCCAATGAACGCATGTAAACCCTGTCGTTTCTGATGCTGTTCATCCTGATTCTGTCGCCTAACAATGCTCCACCGGTTTTTCTCTTACTTGGATCTACCGATACGATGGCAATGCTTTTGTCTTTCAAATCAAACAAGAATCGTCTGACAAACTCGTCGACCAAACTGCTTTTACCTGCACCACCCGTACCGGTGATACCCAAAACCGGAGCAGGATGCTTCATACTTGCAACATAGTCTCTGATGGTTCCTACATATTTTTCAAATTCCTCTGGATAGTTTTCTGCACATGAAATGGTAGCAGCCAATACCGTCGGATTTTTTTCTTTGATCTTGTCTAAACTGAATTCAATGTCTCGTCCTGTAGCAAAATCAGATTTGCGCACCAGGTCATTGATCATGCCTTGCAAACCCATGGCCCTTCCATCATCGGGGTGATAGATCTTACAAATGCCATAATTTTCCAGGTCTTTGATCTCTTCCGGCAAAATGGTACCTCCACCACCGCCAAATATTTTGATGTGCCCTGCTCCTTTTTCCTTGAGCAGATCGTACATGTATTTGAAATACTCATTGTGACCGCCCTGATAACTGGTCATGGCAATGGCATTGGCATCTTCCTGAATCGCAGTGTCAACTACTTCCAGCGCACTTCTGTCGTGACCAAGGTGTATGACTTCACAGCCTGTAGATTGAATGATTCTGCGCATCACATTGATGGCTGCGTCGTGGCCGTCGAACAAAGAAGCGGCAGTTACAATCCTTATTTTGTGTTTTGGTTGATAGATTTCCTCTTGCATCAATTTCAGATTAAAATGCAAAAGTAATAAAAAAAAGCGAAGGAAAAGTGCTTATGACCACCTTAACCTCCGCCTTTTCTACTGTTAGTTGCTATACTTATTTCATTCCGCTTTTATCAATTTCAGTGAGCTCACTTCCCTACCATATACCTGTATGATGTACACACCAGGTTTTAAGCTCGTCAATTCCAGATTGCTGTCATCTGCAGTCATTTTGCCAGATGCTACTACCCTTCCTGACACATCCAATATGCTGTATTCAACATCCTCTGTTATGCCGGTGACAGTAACCTGATTACCGGCAGGATTTGGTTTCAAGCCAAAAGTTGAATGCGAAGACACCATACGGGTCATGCCAACTGTTGTTTCTTCTGTCAATGCTTTGTTTTCCATGTTGCCCACAAAATCTGAAGCTAAGGCACAGAATGAATAGCGATAACCGTATTGGAATTTGACTAGCATGGTATCTGCTGAAGTACCGCCAAATGACAACCATTCACCTCCATCAATTTTTACAAACAAATTGTAATAGGCCAATCCCGAAGAAGCATCACTGCCATTGAATTTCAATTTTACAGTTGCTATGCCGGGTCCTTTTTGTGAAGTCACCACACTGGTTGGTGGAGTTAGGTCAAGTATATTGGTCCAGGTATTGGTGATAATAGCAGGATTGGTATCAAAAATAATACTTGCTTTGTTGCTGATGGTTGTGGCATCTGTTAATGTTAATTTGGGTTGAATGGTGAATGATACCGAACCTTCACCCTCAGGTTTGTTGCGATTTGGAGGTAAGAACCCTTCAAACACGGGAATGTCTTTGGTCTTTGGATCGATGGAAGTAAACTGCCAGTCAACTATACCTTTTACTTTGTCCAATCTGCCGTTGACCCTTATTCTCATTTCCGGCGACAAGCTGTCTTCTAAAACAAACTCCTGACGACCTTTGGGTATACTGAAATATCTGTTGCCTATAGTGAAATCTGTGAATTCAAAGGTATTGATGTCGTATTTGTTGAGGTCCAAAGTGTCTACGATTCTTACAATTTGAGCAGCCGCTTCGGCGGTGTCTACATTCTCAAATGTGATCATATAACTCAATCTGTCAATTTTATTGAGGTATCTGGCATTGCCCATGCCGATTGGACCAATGATTTCATTCGGGTCCATGGACGTCACCGAATTGGTTTGAGTTTCTTTTGGGTCTCTGGGATTCAGGTCTTTGTCCATTTGTTTTTTCAAATCATCCACCTGCTTCTGAAGCTCCGGACAATCCTTTAGTAATTCTGACAATCGACTCAATTTATCATTCAAATCTTTGACGTCTTTATAGTCTTTGTATATGTCTTTAACTGCTTGCCTGATGTCGTTGATGTCTTTCAGATTTTGTTTGGCAAACTCTATTGATTTGGCAGAAGCATTTGGATTTTTGCTCAAGAAGTTACTGATGTTGTCTGATTGATTTTTCATGATGTTATCCGCCCCAACATCCACCAATTTATCAACTCCAATGTCTATCAATGCTGAAGTCACCTGAGCATTTCCGGCGTCAACGTTTGCATAATAATCTGCTGGCAATGACTCATCAATACTATTGGTTACTCCGGTGGCGTAGTTGTAAAATGCGCCCATGGCTTGTCCCAAATTGGCCATGTGTTTGGTGGTGCCTTTGGTGGCTTTGGTCAACCAACCTACAGGTGATTTTTCGAGGGTTGGACTTGTAGACACCGCTCTGTCTAACAGATCTGCTGCCTCTACCGCCATACCTTCACTCACATCCATCCAACTGCCTGTTGCACATGAACCAAACAAGTTGGGTTTAACTGTATAGGTAATGAATTTTTGAGCACCGCTGCTTGAAGCAATCACAGTTAAAGGCAATTCATAAGTGGAACCGGCCGCAATTTTTGGTATGATGATCATGCGCATGTAACCGTCGTATTTTTTGCCATTGAAACTGTCAATTGGTGCTATGGTATTGAAAGTATCGGTATAAAAATGTTGTATGTTTTTATAATTGAAAGTAAAAGTCGTGTCAGGAGTGCTGATGGTATAATTTCCGGATGTTGGCGGTTTGAACCATTTGGTATCAAACTTCAATTTCACCGATTTTGGCCACATCAAAGCCACCAATACACCACTGGCATTGACATTACCACTGTTGCCCACCACCAATTTGAATTTGTTCTCTACATTGATGCGCCAACTTGATGGTCCAACCACTTCCGACCAAGTATATGGGTACCTGAAAGGTTTTACTTTAAATCCACCCGGATAAGTGATGGGACTTTTTCCTTTGATTTCAATGATCACATCGTAGGTACCTTCTTCTGCACTGTGTAAATCAAATACTACATTCAACTGAGTATTGTTTTTAAGTGCCACTCTGTTGATTGGGGTAATTTGTATCGCTCCTTTTTTAAGAGTAACCTTTGTAAAGGTGTCCAATCCACCTCCGAATATTTTCATGATGGCATCACCGCCTGTTCCTGAAGAATCAGGGGTATAGTATTCCACACCTTTTACTTCAATGTTCACAGTAGCTGTATCTTTAAAGTTACAAACAGAGTTGCTGACGATCAATCTGGTTGTAAAGAAACCAACACCAAATGTTTTGGTTGGGTATTTCAAATTGCTTTTGGTGCCATCGCCGAAGTCCCAAATAAAATCAGTGGCATTGCTGAACTGTGGTCTGAAACCAACAGTGTTACCCAATCGTTCATGTTCAGTGCTGGCCACAGGTTTTCTGTCTAAACTGATCACTTTGAATTTGTAATTGAAACATCCGTTTGAAGTCACCCTCAAATAGAAAGTATCAGTTCCGGTACAATTCACTTTAAGGGTATCAATTACTCGTGATCCTGCTGTGATTGCAGAAGTGTTAGCAACATATTTGCTTAGAATGGTTCCATTGGCTTTTCTTTTGTCGTAACCATAAACATACACATAACCATTTGCACCGGAAGTATTGGTCACTTCGGCAACTACATAGATGCTGCCATTGTTTGGTATAATGAATTTGTAATAATCGTTATTGTCTTCAACACCTAATTGATAATAACCAATGTGTCCGTTCAATACTTGATTTGTTTTGGCCTCTATTGCATTGTTGAATGAATTGTTGGCATACTTATCGGTATAAGAAGTGTTAACGATTTCATATCTTATGTCATATTCGAAAGCACTAGCGCTTTCAACTCTGAAGTACATGGTATCAGATGCTCTGCAATGCAAGATCAAACTATCAGAGACAATAGCCCCTTTGGGTGTGTTGCTGCCCATGATGTAGCTGTTGAATATGTTGCCCGAACCTCTTCTGCTATCGTATATCGATGTATACAAATAACCACTTGATGCTCCATTGTTTTTGCCTTTGATGTAGACTTTTACAGTACCATCTTCTTTTAAGAATGTCTTGTAGTAATCATAATTGTCTGTAACACCTTTAGAAATGTATGTCACATGACCGCTCATGGTTTTAGATCTTTCAATTGCTGTGGCTTGTGCGAAATTCTCATTGTTACCATCAGTGGCACTTGTATCTACAATGTCATATTGGATATCGTATTGGAATGCGCCTGAACTTTGCATTCTGAAATACATGGTATCTACTGCGCGGCCATATATATAGATGGTATCTTTGATACTCGCTCTATTGGGAACACTGCTGTTGTTGGAGATGTATTTTGAAAATATTTGACCATTGTTGTTTCTGCCATCAAAAACAGTAATAAACATATAACCTATCGCACCTCTCATGTTCGTCCCATTGATGATCAATCTGATGGTTCCATCTTTTTTCATTAGGGTTCTGTAGTAATCATAGTTGTCGCTAACACCCTTTTTAAAATACTCAGTGTGACCGAATTTCTTTTCACCTTCGTTGATGTTCAATGCTTTTGTATAAACATCATTGGTTTCGATGTCATTGATAGAGGTATCAGTTACATCAAATGAGAATTTATACTTGAATGCTGAATTTGCTTCAATTCGAAAGTAAAAAGTATCTTTTGCCAAACCATTGATAACGATGGTATCTACAATGGTAGCCCTATCTTTTATCGAACTGTTGTTGGAGAGGTATTTTGAAAATATCTGACCACTGCCTTTTCTGCTATCGTAAACGATTCCAAATATGTATGAATTATTTCCTGACATATTGGTTGCTGTGAATGGAATTTTCAACGTTCCATCTGTGGGTAATACCAATCGGTAATAATCATAACTATCGGCTGTACCGCTGTATAAATAATTGATATGGCCCTCATATTGATTTCTAAAGGTCGGTTCAATTGCATCTGCAAAATTACCATTGGGTTCAACATCATTGTTAGATTTGTCTACTACTTCATATTTTATTTCATATTGAAATGCGGTAGACGATTGAATGCGCATATAAAATGAATCAACTGCTCTTCCATTCAGAATGATCGTATCGGTGATCATAGCGCGATTAGCCACATTGCTGGTATTTGAAATGTATTTGGAGAGAATGGTACCGTTCAACTTTCTGCCATCATAACCATAAATATAAAGATAACCGTTGGTACCTCCCATGTTTTGTCCATTGACTATTATTTTGACAGTTCCATCTTCTGGAATCAAGGTTTTGTAATAATCAAAAGCATCTGCAGTGCCATTGTATAAATAATTAATGTGTCCTACTTTGGTATCACCTGAGACGATGTTTATAGCAGACTCTATTGTACCATTGTCTTCGGCATCCATTAAAGAAGTATCCAATATGTCGTATTCAAAATCGTATTGAAATGCTCCGGAAGATTCGAGTTTAATGAACATTGAATCTATCCCCCTTCCAGGCAGAATAACAGAATCGGTTAAAGACTTTCCGGCTCCAACGGTGCTGGTATTGCCAACATAATAATTGTATATGTTGCCATTCCCTTTTCTGCCATCATAAACTCTCAGATAAACATAACCACTTGTACTTTGAGCATTTTTAATGTTAAACTTCAATTTTACTGTTCCATCTGTTTGGAGTTTTAAAGCGTAACAATCGGCAGGATCTGTCAGACCTTTGAAGTTATAGCCCACTTGTCCATAACTCAGTTGATTTTGATTCAGGAAAAACGATTGCGCCAAGTCATTATTGGGCTCCAAGTCTGGTATCGACTGATTTTCGATGGTGTACTTGAAACTGTAAGAAAATGCAGCTGAGGCATAGAATCTGGCAAAAAACGAATCAATGCCTCTGCCATAAAGATATATGGTATCGCGCACGGTTGTGTTTGAAGGGATACTAGAAGTACCTCCTACATATCTTGCTAAAATTTGACCACTTGCCTTTCGTCCATCATATCCTACCAAATAAAGGTAAGCATTACCAGAACCGTTATTGGTAGCTGTGATCATCAGTTTTACTGTACCGGCAACATTAATGGATGTACCAAAAATATCATCAAGATCAGTGGTGTTGTTGATGCTAGCCAAAATTGTAGAGTCCTTTTCAATGGTATTGTAACCTGAAAAGTTGTTGTTGGGCTCCGATTCATTTTTTTGAGCATAAATACTCAAATTGATGAATAAAAAAATCAATAGCAGTGTGTTTCTAGTCATGTCGAGAACTTTAAAAGTGATTCAATATTATAGCAATTACAGGGCTATACAAAATCTTTAATCCTTAAATTTATTTATTTTAACACAAACATAAAATTGTAAATCAATGAGTATTTATACTTAACTTATATTCAATTTAATAGGAGAATGCTCATATTTATTTAAACTTTATATATTTTTATAATATAATTAAAATTTCATCTGAATTGAAACTTTTTTAGGTTAATATGCACTGATACTAAAAATGAATTTAGAGCAAAAGCAGAAAATATTCAAGGAACTTTACAAGGAGAACCACCTTCACCTAGAAAAATACTGTCGGGCTTTGATTCGGGATGAAGAGCAATGTAAAGAAATGATGTGTGAAGCCATTGCAATTGCTTATGAGCAATTTGAAAAAATAAGGGACTTATCAAAATTCAAGCATTTTCTCTTTGGTATTTGTTCCAATTTGTTTAAAAAACACTTAAAAGATAAAGGTAAGCGTGTAGAAATGGATTTGGTGTCGAACCGGCCGGCAGATACTGAACAGTTTCATAAAAATGACGTCGACTTCCTATATGAATGTCTCAGTAAACTGAATCCGCCTCAAGGTGAAATCGTTGCCTTATTTGAGCTGAGCGGATTTAAGCTACTGGAAATTGCTGAGATGAAATCCATTCCTCTCTCAACTGTAAAAACCCATTTGTATCGCGGTAAAGAAGCCCTTAAAACCCTTATCCTTCAAACTGAAAAAACCTTTTAACCATGAAAAAAGACTTAGAAAAACTCATAGAATTGGCCCAAAATGAATCAGCAATTTTCAATGCCGATGAATTGCTCCAATTGGGTTTGTCAAAAACCGTTGACCCCACTCACCCATCAAAGATAAAACCTAAGTTTACCTTAAAAGCAATCTTGATTTCTACCGCTGCCATCGTTGTTTCTCTATTCATTGTAGATGCTGTGGTCAAACAATACAATTACACTTCAGAACAGCAATCAAATGAATCTTTTACAAACATCTCAAATCAATCTGCTGATGTTGAATCAAATGACACAGCTTCCTCTATGGGTAAGAATGATTTTCAAGCTCAGTCAGATCAATCAAATATATCATTAGCGACAACTGCAGAAAGCTCCATTAATTCAGGAACAATCTCTCCTGAAGATAAACAAGCCACTCTTATGCCTTCAACGCTTCAACCATTGAAAGGCGATGTATACAAATTGCTAAAACTGCAAAGTTTACCTGCACAGGTTTACACCATTAACACA
>DASWYG010000235.1:0-2036 GCA_036405075.1 Bacteroidia bacterium
TGATCATCAATTCATATTTCTTTGCCAATTCTCTATCTTGAATTCTACTGGCACAAGCTTTCATATCTGTGAGCAATAATATAAGATCGTTTCCTTTTAGAAAACCAGATTGTCTGATCATTTCAAATTTCTCTAAAGTTGCTTTGTACATTTTGGTTGCATTTTCTGAGAAATAATTATAAGCCGGATCAGTTGGAGGAACTCTCATTCTAGATTTATAAAGTAAATCTGAAGAATCTCTGTACAATACCGCTAAGTTATACAATGCTGGCATATTACCTCCATCTAATTCAATTGATGTATTGTAATCTTTAAGTGCTTGAGAAAAGAAATATTTGAATTTGTAGTTCTTGTTTCCTGCTTTGAATTCTTTTTCATAGTTGGTAACATCCATTAATTTTAATTGATGAAAAGTAACACCACGAGAAAAATAATAGGAAGAATTTTCAGGATTTTCTTTAATGGCTGCATCAAATTTTTGCAAAATTGCTTCTTGATTACCTCTTGCAAGTTCAATATTGATTTGTTGTTCAATAAAAGTACCAGTTTTTTGAGGGATTTTTGCGATACCATCTTCTAAAACTTTCATAGCCTTATCGTATTCTTTTCTATCAGAATATATCATAGACAATCTAATGAAAACTTCATCATTTAAATAATTCGGGTATTTAGCCAATCTATCTAGGTAAATGACTTCCTGATCAACCAGTGAATCTGTATAAGCAGATCTGAAAACGGCATAAATTGCTTTAACTTGTGTAACACCATTGGAAACAGCCATTTGAGATGTGTCTTTTTCTAATAATTTCTCAACCACAGACATACATTCTTTTACTTTTTCAAAGTTGTTTTTTTCAGCAGAAAGAATACTTCCGGCATTGTAACAAGCAATGATTGTATTGGGTAAAAAATTATAAAGAACCAAATTGGTTTCCAATTCTTCCTGCTCTTGGGCTGAAAAACTATAAAACTTAACAGCACTTTTACCAGCAATTATTGCAGCGTTATTGTCAACATCGATGGTTTTTCTGAGTGAATCAGGCAAACTGGCAATCATGTTGTATACGATTGCTTTCCATCCATAAGTAGCACATTTTTCTGCTGATTCAGGATTGCTTGCAACCATGTCTATTTGATATTTCCATTTAGTAACGACGTCAATATCCGTACTGGATTCAGGAGACATTCTGATATCGTTGCTAAGTCCCTTCAACTTTTTCATTTGTCCGAAACTGGACTGAAAAGAAAAGAATCCGGTAAAAAGTAAAAGGGTCAGGATTGATGTTTTATTCATTTTTTTAATACAATATGATTTTAATTATTCAATAGTTGTGCCATTGTCGTCGGCTTCATTTACATCGTTTTCAGGAGTTGGGGTCTCATCGATAATTGGAGACTCACTTATAATGATATTTCCGTTCTCATCCAGATTAACCGCTTCCTCTTCTTCTTCAACTGGGACAACTGCTACTGATGCGATGGCATCATTGTTTTTAATGTTGATCAATTTAACACCTTGAGTAGCTCTGCCTCTGGTTTTGAGTGAATCAACTCTTAGACGAATTGTAAGACCTGAACGATTAATGATCATCAAACCATCTTCATCAGTAACCAAACTGATAGAAATTAAGTCACCTGTTTTATCGGTAATGTTTAGTGTTTTTACACCTTTACCACCCCTACCGGTTACGCGGTATTCGTCCTCTCCTGTTTCCGGGTCTACTAGATATGAACGTTTTCCAAATCCATTTTCAGAAACAACCAAAACAGTGGCATCTCTTAATTTTTCTTTATCAATGGTGATCATTCCTATCACTTCATCTTTATCAGATTCGAGAGTGATACCTTTAACACCGCTTGCATTTCTGCCCATTGGTCGAACCAAAGATTCATTGAATCGAATGGCTTTACCTGATTTTTTAGCCATAATGACTTCACAATTGCCATTGGTCAATTTTGCGGCTAAAAGCACATCACCTTCTCTGATGGTAATGGCATTGATACCATTTGCTCTAGGTCTTGAATAAGCTTCGAGT
>DASWYG010000236.1:0-12979 GCA_036405075.1 Bacteroidia bacterium
CCCTCACCTTGTTTGCATCGTTAAAAATTCAAAAAAACATACCTGAAAAACTGATTTCAGAAGGAAAAGTCAGAATACTTCATTCAGATGAATTTGGAGAGGACATTAAGAATGTTTGTCCTTTGAGTTTGCCGCTCAGCAATGATGTTGCACCAATCACCAAATGGATACTTGCGGCCAACAAACATTTCAATGGCATCAATGTTCTAGCTGCCAATGGCAAATTTGCAGATAAGTCATCCATCACCGAAAAATACTTTGGCTATTGGGCAAATTTTTGGCCCAAATTGTTCATTGGAGCAAATACCAATTTGTCTTCTTGTGAGTTGTTGTTGATCTCTGTTAGAGATTTTAAACACATTTGTATTGAAAAGGGCATTACGGATGCTTGGCAAATCGCAGCTTTGGCAGAAAAAAACGACCGATTAACCAAATACGGCTTCGAATATGGCAAAGGCAATTTCGTTTTCGGAGATGGTTTCAAATCAGTATTAAAAGGCAAATTGGGCGGTTTTAAAGCATTGTTAAACAGCTTTGTTAAAAATCCGACATTCGGCAATATCGACAACAAATGGACCAATATCAACGCTTCGATATACAAAAAAACATTTGGCGCTCTTGCCGCAATATTGCTGCTATTAATGTGCTGGATCAGTTTTGATTACAACATCACCTGGGACGAGCCCAATCACAATACATTTGCCAAGGATGTTAAAAGCTACTACAGCAGCTTAGGCAATGACACCACGATGTTCGACTTTGACAAGGCCGGGCATCGAGACTATGTGTCAAACGTATATTATGGCATGAGCATAGACGTTGCTGCAGTATTTGTAAATGACATTTTTGACATTAAAAATGAATATGCGACCAGACACTTTCTCAATGCTTTGGTTGGCTTTTTTGCCATCCTATTCACTGCATTGATCGTTAGATTGTTCACTGGATGGCTGCCTGCACTGATCACTTTATTGGCCATGTTGTGTTCACCGTCTTTCTTTGGCCACTGTTTCAACAATCCAAAGGACATTCCATTTGCCGCTGGTTACATCATGGCATTGTACTATTTGCTGAAACTCATCAAAGAATTACCTGATGCCAGGCATCAAACCAAAGTGATGTTGGCCATAGCCATCGGTTTTGCAATCAGCATAAGGGCTGGTGGATTGTTGTTGTTCGGATATCTCGGGCTTGCATTCCTTATTCATTTCTTTTTACTCAACAACAAATCAGTCAATCAAAAGAATTTTAAAACTTATTTGATACATTTTCTGGTAGTAGCAGTTGCAGGCTATTTCATTGGAATCTTGATGTGGCCTTATGCACTCAGACAGCCATTGACTGGTGCCTATAAAGCTTTAAAAGAATTTGAGAAATTTGGTTTTCTAACTTATTACGAGTTGTTTGAAGGCACTCGCCAATACATCAAACCATGGTATTATGAGCCCAAACTGATCATGTTAACTGCTCCACTGGCTGTAGTTGGAGGAGCCTTTATTGGTTTATTGTTGGGATGGTTCCGCAAAACCGGAACTGCCAAGGCCATGTTCTTCATTTTGTTCTTTGCCACTTTGTTTCCTACCTCATACGCCATTTACAAGCAATCTTATGTTTACAACGGTTGGAGGCATTTCATTTTCATTTACCCATCATTGGTTGCCATCGCTATATTGGGATGGTACTGGTTAATGTCTTTGATACCAGCAGAAAAAGTAAAAACAGGTCTCATGATCTTAATTGCAGTAACATTTGTAAAACCGGGATGGTGGAGCATTGCCAATCATCCTTATCAATACATGTATTTCAATGAGATAGCAGGAGGATTAAAAGGTGCCAATGGTTACTATGAAACAGATTACTGGAATCAGACACCTAGAGAAGCATTTGCATGGTTGATCAAAAACAAACCTGAGGTATTAAACGGTAAGTACAAAGTGAGCAGCAATAACATTCAGGAATCTTTGAAAGCATTTAATCCTGACGGTGACAGTGTGAAATATGCCTGGACCCGTGAATATGAATGGACTGACAATGATTGGAAATACGCGATCTGGACCACCAGAACATTGTCCAAAAGTCAGATCATTGGCGGATATTGGCCACCTAAAGGCACCATACATGAAGTAAAAGTAGATGGTGTTACCATTGCTGCTGTTGTTCAATCGCCAAACAATTACAGTTATTTGGGCCGCAATTATCTTAAAAAGAACAACGCCGATTCTGCATTGTATTACTACACAAAATGTTATGAATACAATCCATTGGAAGAAGAATTTGTAAGGGGAATTGCTGATGCCTGTAAGTTGAAAGGCAGATACGATTCAGCAATAATTTTTTACAACAAAGCAATAGTTTTAAGAGATGGCAACTATGAGGCGTATCAGAGTTTAGGTGAAGTATTGATGAATCAAGCCATATTGGCCAATCAGGATAATCCTGACATGAAAAAGATAGAGGAAGCATACAACAATTTTGCGTTGGCATACAAACACAAGAAAAACTCATCGGCACCGTTATACATGGGTGAAATCCGATTGATGCAGAAAAGGTACCAGGAAGCGAAAGACAATTACCACATTTTCATGCAAACCTACCCGAACGTAGGTGCAGGCTATTTGGGATTGGCTAAAATACAACTCACTGAAAACGAAACAGATTCAGCCCTATACAATTTACAGGCCGCTATACAATTGGATCCAAACAATCCGCAAGCTTATGGCATTTTATCTGATGAATTGAGAAAAATGGGCAGGACCAAGGAAGCGGAACAGATTTTGACTGAATACACAAAACGGAATGGTGCAGGTGCAGCGAGATAAAAAATAATCTCACTTTCTTGCAACAATTTGTCCCGTTTTGATGTCTAAGTAATAAGACTAATGAAAAGGGGATTGGCAATATCTCTCATCATGCTGATTATCACAAAATTATCAGCAACTCACATTGTGGGTGGAGAGATTATGTACAAATATCAGAGCAATACCTCTTCAATGGTCACCTATCAAGTGACCATGTTTCTTTACATTGATTGCATCAATGGCAGTGATTTGGCCATACAACAAGACAAAGAAGGTTTTTTTAATGTATTCACATACAATAAAAGTTTTAATTCCTACAGCCTTTACACCAACAGTTTCAATTATTTCCCTTTGCGCAGTGCCAGAACCGGACCAACCAGAGTTTCAGATGTGAATTACAATTGCATCAAAACCAAACCAAATGCCTGTGTAGACAAATATACATTTCAAAGAACGATCACTGTTCCAATCAATTTCGACGGTTACCTCATCTCATTTGAGCGTTGCTGCAGAAACAACAGCATCAACAATATCATCAATCCGGAATCTTCAGGTGCTACATATTGGACTCAAATACCGGGATTTAGATTGTTAGGCAAAAACAACAGTCCTACTTTTAAGTATTTGCCACCAAATTTTCTTTGCACCAATGCGCCATTGAATTTTGACCATTCAGCAATAGATGATGACGGTGATTCCTTGGTATATGAATTGTTTCAACCTTATTTAGGTGCTAATAACATAGATCCATTGCCGGATTCAACAGGTGCTACCAACCCCAGTCTTTATCAAAACATCATTTGGCAAAACACTTACGATACCTATACCAATCAAATTGATGGCAATCCGTCATTGGGCATCAACCCAAGAACTGGACGTATCAGTCTGACTCCAATCAGAACCGGTCAGTTTGTAATAGGCATCAAAGTAAGTGAATACAGAAAAGGGGTTAAAATAGGCGAAACCAAGCGCGACTTTCAATTCAATGTCAGTGACTGTGTTTTTGATATAGTTGCATCATTTTTTGTACCCAAGGTCAGCTGTCAGGACAATGTGGTATCTTTTACCAATTTGAGTCAAAATGGAACGAATTATCATTGGGATTTTGGTGACACAGCAAGCAAATTGGACACTTCAAACATTAAAAGTCCATATTACAGCTATAAAAAACCCGGATATTACAATGTAAAGCTGATCGTAACGGGTGCTAGCATTTGTAGAGATACTACCGAGTATGAGATATACATCAGAGAAGGCTTTAAAGTAAAATTACCAAATGACACGCTTTATTGTGGGCCATTTACAGCCAATATCAGTTCGGACCTAAAGAACAAGAAATACCAATGGAACACTGGTGCAACAACACCAAGTATTACAGTAAAATCGGGCGGAATGTACATTTTGAGGGTAACAGAATCACCTTGTTACTCCATAGACACCATGAACATTACAAACGATTTGAGTTTTATTGACATTGGTCCGGATTCAGTTATATGCAGAGACAGTTTTGTTCAATTTACCTACGCCGGGATACCCGGATATAAGCAATACTTATGGAATGACAGTAGTACCGATAAAGATGTTTTTGTGTCTAAATTGGGCAAATATTGGGTAAACGTCGTGAATCAAAACAATTGCCCAAGTGTTGATTCCATTACATTTGTTTTATATCCTCCGCCAAGAACCCAGATGAGAGATACTTTGTTTTGCAAGGGCACTTCTGTGACATTAGACGGTAGCAACATCAGCATTAAAACCAAACTGGAAACTAATTATCTGTGGAATACTGGTGAGCGAACGCCAACAATAACCACCTTCACACCCGGTGAGTATCGAATAAAAGTCAGAAATAAGCTATGTACACTGTTTGACACAGTTCAAATAACACATATAGAAACCGGACTTGATTTAGGGCTTGACACATTTTATTGTGGTCCGGTCAACAGATGGTTATACCCTAAAAAAGGATTTAAGAAATACGTATGGCACGATTTTTCTGAATCTGTGGACTATTGGGCTAAAACACCAGGCAAAAAGAAATTGACCATCACTACCGAAGAAGGTTGTATTGAAAGCGACTCCGTATTCATTACGCAATTTCCTGACATAGATGGCGGATTGGGCAATGACACCGCAATTTGTATTTCATCTGTCTTGAATTTGATTGCCTCAGATAGTTTTGTAAGCTATTTATGGAACACAGGTTCAACAAATCGCAGCATACAGGTTAGAGATGCGGGTATGTATATTGTCACTGTTACTGATAAAAACGGTTGTATTGAAAACGACACAATTGAAATAAAAGAACAAAGTGACGCTTTACCGGTCGATTTGTTTATGCCCAATGCTTTTAGTCCAAATGAAGACAATTTGAATGAAACCTACCCAGGCAGCAAATACAGCGATCCGGGTTCTCCATACTTATTGAGGTTATACAACCGTTGGGGTGAAATGGTTTTTGAAAGCAATTCCCCTTCGATACAATGGAATGGCACTTTCAAAGAAGAAATGGCACCTCAAGATGTCTATGTCTACTATGTCAAATATGTAGGTTGTGATGAAGTTGAAAGGTGGTTCAGGGGCACTTTTACTCTGATTCGCTGATCTTATTGAATAAAAATGCAATTTCATTTAAGTTTTTTCTGATTTACAGTAAACCTTTTTGGCAAATGACCGTCTAATCCATACACAATGTACACACAATATGCAAAATCTTGTATTTCCTACTACTCTTTCAAATGTTTTTGAAGCTGTTAAATCAGCATTGAAATCTTACCGTTGCGAAGAAATTTTAACAGACAAAAGCAATGGCAACATTACAGCTCGTAAAAAAAGCAACATGACCAATAAAGAAGAGATCATTTCTGTAAAATTAATTTCTGATACAGCCAAATCAACAGTAATAGAAATTGACATCAACCACTTGGGTCAAACCAATAGCAGAGATCTGTTAATGGGTGAGATGCACACAGAAGAACTCATAGAGTTGATTAGAAAAGCCGTTTGATCATTTAAACGGGCTGTCTTTTTCTTTAGCCACAGTGTCGTATACCAACTGATCGAGCCAACGACTGAAAAACTTACTTAAGAATACTGTGACTTTGCCTTGAAAGGTTAAATACAGGTACCTCTTTCTCTTTCTTACTGCCTCCATGATGGCTTTAGCGACTTCTTCTGCAGGCATAAGTTTACTTTCATCCAAAGGTGTTTCATTTTGACTACCTCCTTTTTCATTCAAAGCCACATTGCGGATATTAGAGGCCGTATAACCGGGACAAGCCATTAAAACATGCAAGCCAGTTTTTAAATTTTCTATTCTCAGGGATTCCATGAATCCGTGCATTGCAAATTTTGAAGCGGAATAACCGGTACGAGCGGGTAAGCCTTTAACACCAGCAATAGAAGAAACGCCGACTACAGTACCTTTTGATTGTAGCAAGTATGGTAAAGCGTATTTGGTACAATACACTGTTCCATAAAAATTGATGTCCATTACCTTTCGAATCACATCCACATCACAATCTTTGAGAAGCGCTCTCATGCTGATGCCGGCATTGTTTATGAGTACATCAATACTTGAAAATGACTTAACTGTTTCATTTATGATGCGAATACAATCTTCTTCTTTGCTGACATCGGCAACTACCGCAATGGCTTTAACACCTTTGGCTTCGCAGGCAGCTTTTACTTCCTGCAATTTGGTTTCATTTCTTGCTGCTACACAAACATTGAATCCTCTAGAGGCTGCTTCATAAGCGAGTGCTTCTCCTATTCCTGAGGAAGCACCGGTGATGATTACCGTACCGGCCATTGGACTATTTAAATTGAATGTCGCAACCTACCGGAGTAAGCTCAGGATAATCGATGTCGATACCATCCAAACAATACTCAATTGCATCCTCAAGATATGCCATCATCACTTGAGTTTCATTGTCTCCATTGTCATCGATTACTCCTTTATAAACCAATTCGCGTTTTGAATTGAACAAATAAACTTCAGGATTTTTAGTTGCACCAACAGCTTTTGCATAAGATTGATCTGAATCTTTCAAATAAACAAAACCCTCATGGTTCTTTTTCAAAACCACTTGTTTCATGTCTTCAAGGGTCTCACCTTTCACCAAATCATCGCTGTTTGAATTGATAGCGATAAGAGCGAGGTTATCTTCTTCATAGTTGTCGTGCAACTTCAATATTCTGTCCCAATAGTTTTGAGATTCGGTACAGGTATTACCGGTGAAGATGATGCACAACGCATATTTATCTGCAAAAGCAAAATTGGAATACCATTCGCCATTGGTTGCTTGAAGCTTAAAATTGATCAGTTTATCCCCTATGTTCATATCGATAAAAATTTTAGGCGAATATCCGATAAAATATTTACTTTGAAAACAGAAGAAACATCAAAAGGTCTGAATCTTTTCAACTTCATTGAAAACCGTTTTCAGATCAGGGTTCGACTAAAACAATCAGCAAAAATCCATGGACAATCAAAAACACAAAACAACTCTCGTATTTGGCGCGAGTGAGAACCCTGAGAGGTATTCGAATATGGCCGTTAAGATGCTAAAATCTTATGGACATCCGGTAATTGCGATAGGCAAAAAAGAAGGTTCTATAGAAGAAACGCCTATCCGTAAAGAAATCCCGGAATTGAATGCAGGGGAAATAAACACGGTTTCTTTGTATTTGAATCCCACACATCAGGAAGCTTATTATGAAAAAATCATTCATTTAAAACCTGAGAGGGTCATCTTTAATCCCGGAAGCGAGAATGAAGCGTTTCAGGATCTTTTAGACTCCAATAACATTGCTTATGAGGAAGCTTGTACATTGGTTCTTCTGCGAACCGGACAATTCTAATCCAATGTTGATTATGAGCAATGCATTTGCTCCAAAAACACATAAACAATTAAAACAGGTTTTAAAGTAAGCTTGTTGGTAATCTTAGACGATTTTAATTCTTGATATTGCGCTTCCATTGATTTCATGGGTCATAGGATAAATTAAGCTTATGACTTCAAGGTATGTTTTGCACAGTATGCTTCTTATGAAATCAATACAATTGAGTTTGTTACAAACTTCTATTTTTAGTCAAAAATGTTGTCTTGTATCAATTGAAAATCAAATTAAGATTCTTTTAAAATTTTAGTTAATTGACTTCTTTTTAAAAAAAACATCTTTCTAATCATTAAATAAAAAAACTCCGTTTGATCTGAAACTTGAATGCTTAAAACCCTAAAAAAAATCATAGAACAGCTAAAAGTCGAAAAAAGTATGAAATAAGACACGAAACCTTATTACGCCAAAAACCGCGTCATTGCTGACACGGTCTTTGACAAAACTAAAACTATGAAAACACTATAATAGTGTACGCAAATATACCTCCGTTTCGAATAATTCCAAAATATTTTATGAAAAATAATTCACATTTTTTTGAATTTCGATTAACGTTCAATTCAAACCCATAACATTACTCTGACTATCTGAATATTATTAATTTGAAAATATTATTTTGACAAATTCCTCTATTTAAAATAATACAATACATGTATTATATTTACATACTATACTTTACTATTGACAAGAAGTGCGAGACTGATTTGATCAATTTATATGAATAAAAAGACAAGCTAGCATGAGTTTTGCTTTTACAGTGCCTGAATTCGCCTTAACTTTGCGCGACAACGAATGAAGTACCTTTTAATATTGTTATTGATACCTATTGCACAACTGGCCATTGGTCAGAATAGTCAGACCTCAGTATACGATACCGCAAAAAGGCAGGAACCTTTACAAACCGATCCTGAAAGTCTGCACCGCGGCTTCAGATTCGATGTGCTGCCAGATTCGAGCATGGTGGATTTACAACAATATGATCGCAGCAGAAGAGACAATATAGGCATTCAAAATTTAGGAGATATTGGCACCCCATATTTATTACAAGTGTTTTCTCCATTTACTAAAACGGGTTTCAATACTGGCATCAATCCATTTCCCGGACTGTATTTCAACCATTCAAATGCTTCTCATTACAATTCAAAAATGCCCTATTCGAGATTTGGATATTCACAAGGCCGTGGTGGTACCGGCCTGAGAGGACTCATTAATTTCGAAGCCCTGCATACCCAAAACATAGGCGAACAAATCAATTTCGCTCTTCGTTACCACAGCACTTCTTATGATGGTTTTTATCCCCGACAAACCATATCAAATAAATTCATTCAATTCACTTCTTATTACAGGAGTAAAAACAAAAGATACTTAGCTTCCGCCTATTTAAATTGGAACAAATGCAATCAATTGGAAAATGGAGGCATAGAACCTTCAGAAAAAAACGACAGTTTGTTTCGCAGCCTGGGCCCAACTGTGAGACAAGTAGATATGAATTTAAGTACAGCGAAAAACATCAACCGTTTGCGTGAACATACCATTAGACAAACCTATTGGTTATTAATGGGAAAAGACAGCTTGCCCAGACTCGGTATTTCTCATCATATCAAGTTCAGTAAAGAATCCAATTACTACACCGACAAATCGGCTGATTTAGCTTATTACGACAGCGTTTATCGATTCAACTCCAATTACTCATCCGATTCTACAGTTGTAAACACAACAAGCAATATCGTAGAATTATTTACACCAACAGGTTTTAAAGGAATAGATTTCAAAGCAGGCATACAATACGACCATTTTAAATACACTCAAATGGCTGATGCCGGCAATTACCATAGCCTGATAAATCACAACCTCTCCATCCATTCAGCATTTAACTTCAATTTGGCAGGTCGATTTGAGTCAAAAGCCTCGGGACAATTGTATCTGGATGGCTACAACGCCGGCGACTACCTATTGGAATGGACCAATAACACACAATTAAAAGGTAAAAGTGGATTAAACTTTCACGCAGATGCAAAAGCTTCTTCCAGGCAGCCTTTCTATAGAAATCAAAAAATGTTTTCCAATCATTACAATTGGGACAATAATTTCGAAAAGACCAATGTACTTGCGATCACTGCCGGCATCAGCAAATCAATGAAAAGAAAAGGCCCTTACAATGCTTTTTACTACACTTTACCCCAAAAAGCGTTGGGTATAGATGTGACTTATTTTTTAATAGACCGCATGGTTTATTATGATCAAAATGCGTTACCAAGTCAAGGCGCTGCTGGTCAAAATTGCATTCAAGCGAATTTATATTTTCATTTGAATTTGAAAAAATTTCAATTGGATCAGAAGCTAAGTTTACAACAGTTTTCGAACAACTTAAAAAACACAATGCTCTTGCCTGAATTGATCTCCAAAAGTAGTTTATACTTTCAAACCTATGCTTTTAAGAAGACTACTTTTTTACAATTTGGAGCTGATTGTAACATCAGCAGTAGTTACACTGCCAATTATTATAATCCCGGAACTTCTGCATTCCAATTGAGCAGCAAAACTGTTGGGGCCTATCCTTTTCTGGATTTGTTCATCAATGCTGAAGTTAAAACTGCCCGTATTTTCTTAAAAATGGAGCATGTCAATCAAGACCTGATGGGAACTTATTACTACAAGAATTATCTGTACACCTCTCCTTACTATCCTTCCGCACCGCGCAGATTCAGATTGGGATTCATTTGGAAATTCTATTATTGATTGCTCAGATTCAAAAAGCGCACAACGCTTGTGCCCATTGCAGTTTTCACTTGAATCAAATAAACACCTGCATTCAACCCCTGCACTTCTAATTTTCCATCAGCATAAACACATGTCATCTCTCGACCGCTGAGATCAAACACTTGAACTGAGAGAATTTCAGATGTTGCCGAAACCGTTAAATTAGTTCTATTCGAAGGATTAGGATAAATTGTAACTTCAGATGTCAAAGCTTCAGTTTCTTTGATGCCTACATCTCCAAGGCAATAGCTATTGAGTATGGACATTGATTTTTTTATGTTCAACCTTCCTCCCGAAACTGATTTACCGGCATAAGTTGGCAATTGATCCACCCCTTCTAAAATCATTTTTCTGAGTATGAGATTGCCTTTAGCCGGATTTTTCTTAATGGAATCCAACACGCGTTCACAAGCATAAGTATGAAGCAAACCTATTGCAGCCGTAACCATAGGTGCAGAAAAAGATGTACCGGAATAACCACTTTTATAAACATTATTGGTTTGAATGAACTCTGGCAAGTAAGGAGCTGTGGTAAATATGTTATAACCGGGAGCGCTTAGATCTACACTTACTGTGCTGTATCCACAACCACCATAATTATCGCCTTTGGTGTTTGAGGCTACTGTTATAAGGTGTTCACTGGTGCACAATGTTGGCAAATCACCTGTGACATCCACATCTATAGAGCTGTTGGCAACCGAGCTGACACTTAAAATACCATATTTGCCTAAAGTGTCATAAAAGGCACACCACAATGGTGCTTGAAATGCTTTTCTGTTATCCACGCCAAAGCTTGAGTTTTCAACCACTACAAAGGCCCCTTTATTGCCATTGGTTTGCTCATATAATTTACGTTGATGGAGAATATAAGAATATGCTCTGATGACATCTGATTGAAATGATTGGGGAAAATCTCCGGTGTCGGCAATGTTCACAATCATTAGTTTTACTTTCCACATGATACCGCTGACACCTTTGCCATTATTGGTTACAGCCCCTATGATACCGGCTATTGGGGTACCATGCTTGGCTAAGTAATAGTTGCTGTCGCTGATGTCATTGTTATTGCTTTGAAAATTCCAACCATAGGTGTCATCTACATAACCATTGTTGTCGTCATCTTTGCCATTGTTGATGGTATCTGCATAATTGATCCAAATATTGCCCTGAAAGTCGGGGTGATTGGTGTGCAAACCATCGTCTACCACAGCAATCACAATGGTATCTCCTCTCCTATTGACCCCGGATTTAACGGCATCCCAGGCCAGATCAGCATGAATTTGTTTCAAATGCCACTGTTGATCAAAAAAAGAATCATTGGGAACAGTGCTCCTAAAACTCACTCTAGTGTCTTCTTGAGCAGTTAAAAGACGTTTCAAACCATATATTTTAGACAAAGCCTGTTCGGCATTCATATCAGAATTCCTATAAGTCAATTTGTAAAGGGTCTTTTCGAGGTTCAGAGACTCGATTTGTGTAAATTGATTGAGCTTTAAATACTCTAGATCTTCTGAAGGCAAAGGTTCAGAAACTTGAATGAGAATGGAGCTGTTTCCCTGTGGGAGAGGCATTCCATCTATTGGTAAATTCAAAAACAAAAACGTAATGATCAAAAAACAAAATTTCATACTTCAAATATAGTTAAAAGATTAAAGTGGAAAGTTAAAAATGGAAAGTTAAAAGCAACAGTTTGAGGTTAAGAAGAAGCCAACCCCTCCTCCTCGGCCATACAGTGTTCATCGAATCACCGATTAGCAGAGAAGATGCAGGCAGACACGGACGGTAAAAAAGTAAAGACATAACTATTAGACACATATATAATGCAGTGGTTGCGTGATTGGTACATTTAAGTTTAAAAATGACATTATTAAGAACTTAATTTTTATTTCTTGCTCCAATGCTTGAATTTTGCAACTGCAATGAACAGAGAAGAATTAATCAGTGAAATAAAGCGCAAACAGAGCTTATTGTGTGTGGGTTTGGATACCGATATGGACAAATTACCGGAAGGCATCGAGCGCTCAATGGCAGGTATGTTGGAATTCAACAAAAACATCATTTCTGTGACTTCCAAATATGCTGTTTCCTATAAGATCAACACCGCATTCTACGAACAATATGGTGCTGAAGGATGGCAATGCATGGAGGAAACATTGAAACACATTCCGGACAATTGTTTTTCAATTGCTGATGCTAAACGCGGCGATATTGGCAATACCAGCAGTATGTATGCAAAAGCTTTCTTTAAACGTTTAAACTTCGATTCAATAACTGTTGCTCCTTATATGGGGGAAGATTCTTTAAAACCATTTTTCGAATTTGATGGTAAATGGGTCATTTGTTTGGGCCTTACCAGCAATGCCGGCAGCAAAGACTTTCAGGCAATGGAGAAGAATGGCATGAAGTTTTATGAATTCGTTATGAAACGAGTAAGTGAATGGGGCAATCCCGGCAATTTGATGTTTGTCACCGGTGCTACAAAGGCAGCAGATTTGAAATCTCTGAGACAAGCATTCCCTGAA
>DASWYG010000237.1:0-3553 GCA_036405075.1 Bacteroidia bacterium
TTGGACCTGAAGCCGGTAAACCTTTGGCAACCTCTCCTCGTGTGAGCAAAGTTGCTTTTACCGGTGAAACCACCACAGGCAGACTCATCATGCAATATGCTTCAGAAAACTTAGTACCAGTGACCATGGAATTGGGTGGTAAGTCACCTAATATCTTCTTCCCATCCGTTGCAGATGCAGATGATGCATTTTTTGACAAAGCCATTGAAGGTGCAGTATTGTTTGCACTGAACCAGGGTGAGGTTTGTACTTGTCCTTCAAGGATATTGGTCCATGAAAGCATTTATGATAAATTCATGAGCAGGGTAATTGAACGCGTAAAGGCAATAAAAATGGGTAGTCCATTAGATGGAAACGTGATGATGGGTGCTCAGGCTTCTAATGATCAATATGAAAAGATTCTTTCATACATCAATATTGGAAAAGAAGAAGGTGCTGAGGTACTCTGTGGTGGTTCGGCTGGTCAACTTCCTGGTGATTTGGGTGGCGGATACTACATTCAACCTACTGTATTAAAAGGTCACAACAAGATGAGGGTTTTTCAAGAAGAAATTTTCGGTCCTGTAGTTTGCGTTACAACTTTTAAAACCACTGAGGAAGCCATAGAAATGGCAAACGATACTTTGTATGGATTAGGTGCAGGTGTTTGGACACGCGATGCACATGAATTGTACACGGTGCCAAGAGCCATTCAGGCCGGTAGAGTCTGGGTCAATTGCTACCATGCATATCCGGCGCATGCACCATTTGGTGGTTACAAAAAATCAGGATTTGGCCGTGAAACCCATAAAATGATGTTGGGTCATTACCGTCAAACCAAAAACATGTTGATTTCTTATAACAAGAATAAGCTTGGATTCTTTTGAGGAGTAGTTATCTGTTCCTTGTTATTGGTTACTGGTTATCTGTTACTGGATAGGAGGAAAAAACGCCTTGCGTTTTTTCCTCCTAATAACTAATAACAAGTAACCAATAAACAATAACCGACATTCAGATGAAAAGAATACAAATAACAGAAGAAGCGCTTCAATTGCTGAGGACCTTGAAGTCTAAACATGGCGAGTTGATGTTTCACCAAAGTGGTGGATGTTGTGATGGGTCTTCGCCAATGTGTTTTGCTAAAGGTGAATTCAAGCTTGGGAGTAGTGATGTTTGTTTGGGTTCAATAGATGATTGCGAATTTTGGATGTCTCGAGATCAATTTGAATATTGGAAACACACCAAACTGACAATAGATGTTGTTAAAGGTCGTGGGTCAAGTTTTTCTTTGGAAATTCCCAGTGGATTTAGATTTATGATTCGTTCAGAATTGTTCACTGAGAAAGAGTTAAATGAATTGGATCCTGTGAGATTCAATGAATGAAGTAATTGAGTTACATTCTATTCAATCATTTAAACTGAGTTTATTCAATGAATCGTGTATTAGAAAATATAGAAGCACACTAAAACCAATTGAAATCAGACCTACCTAATTTCCATAGGGTTTCAGAGTAAAAAGATTATTTTTGAGACCAGATGCAAAATTAAAATACATTTATAAACCAATTGAATCATGGCAAATTTTAGAATTTTATCTAAATCAGATTACGAACAATCATATAGTGAAAGCATACAAAATCCTGAAGTTTTTTGGGATGGTATAGCAGAGAATTTTCAATGGCGCAAGCGTTGGGATAAAACTTTGGAATGGAACTTTGAACAACCTGATGTGAAATGGTTCATCAATGGTAAAATGAACATCACTGAAAATTGTTTGGACAGACATTTGGAGCAACGAGGCAACAAGATTGCTTTGATCTGGGAGCCAAATGATCCCAAAGAAATGTCTATCCGATATACTTACAGAGAATTGTTTCGCAATGTGTCGAGAATGGCGAATATTCTCAAAGAATTGGGCGTAAAAAAAGGTGACAGAGTTTGTATTTATTTGCCGATGATACCTGAATTGGCATTTGCAGTTTTGGCCTGTGCCCGAATTGGTGCAGTGCATTCAGTGGTGTTTGCCGGATTCAGTGTTAATGCTTTAGCGGATAGAATACAAGATTCGGGCTGCGAAGTGGTCATTACCTCTGATGGCCTGAACAGAGGAGCCAAACAAATACCTGTTAAATCAGTGGTGGATGAAGCTGTTGCATTATGCTCAAGTGTTAAAAAAGTTTTGGTGGTCAATCGTCTCAACTGGCCGGTCAACATGGTCGAAGGCAGAGACCATTGGTACCATGATATGCTGACACATGTTGGCGATAATTGTCAGGCCGAAGAAATGGACAGTGAAGACAATTTATTTATCTTATACACCAGTGGTAGTACAGGTAAACCTAAGGGTGTGGTTCACACCTGTGGTGGATACATGGTTTATACAGGATACACATTTGCCAATGTGTTTCAATACAATGAAAGCGATGTGTATTGGTGTACTGCAGATGTTGGTTGGATCACCGGTCACAGTTACATTCTTTATGGTCCTCTGTTGCAAGGCGCTACTTCTCTGATGTTTGAGGGTGTGCCAACATATCCTGATCCCGGTCGTTTCTGGCAAGTAATAGACAAACATTCGGTCAATATATTTTACACGGCGCCAACTGCCATACGTTCACTAATGGCTAGCGGAGTCGACCATGTGTTGGCTTATAGTTTGCACACACTCAAAGTTCTTGGTTCGGTAGGTGAACCGATCAATGAAGAAGCCTGGCATTGGTACCATACACATGTTGGAAAAGGCAGATGTCCATTGATAGATACCTGGTGGCAAACTGAAACCGGGGGTGTTATGATCAGCGGACTTGCAGGTATATCGGATCTAAAGCCAGCACACGCAGGTTTGCCTTTGCCCGGTATTCAAACATTGTTGGTTGATGCTGATGGCAAAGAAATTACAGGCGATGGCGTAGAAGGATATTTGTGTGTGAAATTTCCTTGGCCATCCATCATAAGAACCACTTTTGGTGATCATGAGCGTTGCAGATTGAATTATTTTGCAACTTATAAAGGACTTTATTTTACAGGAGATGGCGCCAGACGCGAAGCAGATGGCATGTATCGAATTATTGGAAGAGTAGATGATGTCATCAATGTGAGTGGGCATCGTTTTGGTACCGCAGAAATTGAAAATGCGATCAATCAAAACAAAAAAGTCATAGAAAGTGCAGTTGTCGGTTATCCTCACGACATCAAAGGGCAGGGGATATACGCTTATGTTATTTTAGCTGATATTGATAAGGCAGGCAATCAAATGCGTGATGAGATCATTGAGTCGGTTGTAGAGCATATTGGCAGAATTGCTAAGCCTGACAAAATTCAATTTGTAAGTGGCTTACCAAAAACCCGTTCCGGAAAAATCATGCGCAGAATATTGCGAAAAATAGCTGAAGGCGATGTTTCATCGTTAGGTGATACCAGCACCTTGCTTGATCCATTGGTGGTCGATGAAATTGTAGCAGCAAGGATGTAAGTTTTGAGGATATGAGGATTAAGGATTTAGGATTGAGGGGCTGGATTGTTTTAAATCAACAATCTTCAGTATTCAATTCATGACAATGCGACTCTTAATACA
>DASWYG010000238.1:0-8696 GCA_036405075.1 Bacteroidia bacterium
CCTGTTTTGTAAAATCTAAGTATAATCTAAAATCAGACAATATGAATATTTATATGGGGTAAAGGGTTTGATTGTTAATTGGAGCAGATTGATTCATTTCTCTTGAACTGACAACAAAGGTTTTGCCTAACCATGAGCCCAATCTAGAATCGGTAACTTGGACAAGTATGTTCTCTACAATGCCATTAACTACCAATTTGCTATCATAAGCTACATACTCACCAATAGCGCCATATCCGATAGGTTTGATTGATCTGGAAATGTACTTATCACCCGCCTTTTCAAGAACATTGATCCATTGTGAGTTGCCCTTAATGGGATAAACCTTCATTTTAGGGGTAGAGGTACGGAATGGTTTCCACTGATTGGCCAATGCCCTGTGTTTGTTCTCGTCATCAAACCATCCAGTATCATCATAGTTCCAAAAGTATTTCAACCCTTCAGTGGGTAGTTTATCAAGACCAGTAAAAACAAAAATCTGTCGAATTGTTTCTCTTTCCTCTTTGTTCAGGATGGCATCGCACCATTCAAAAAAAGAGCCACCTGCACCAACTTCAATCAGTTCAAAAAGTTTAGCTGGTCGAGTGCCAAATTCCTTTACAACTTGTCTTAGTTCATCGCTATTGAATGTTCTTAAAACAGAACGCATTTTTTCAAATGAGTATGTATCAATTACAAGTACATGACTGGCCAGTTCTCCATAAAGTGTTTCAGCTGCGGTTCTATAAACTATCGTATTTGAATTGAGTCTGGAACTGTCAACCTTGATGTCATTAATGACCTTCTCAGTCTTTTTCTCATTTTTATTCTCAGTCTCATTTCCAGCCTCATTCATTAGCTTGTTTGCAAGTACCAGTGCGCCTACACCAATACCAATAAAAGCGGCATTTTTTAGATTGTCGCTTGAACTTTTTGTATTGATATTGATAGGGGTTGGTTGCATCTTGGTTAAATGAAAGAGAGTCCCGTTTTGAGTTTACTGTTGAGTTTTTCCGCACCTAGTTTTTTTAATTTCTCTTCAACAATTCGCAAGTTTTCAGGTGTAATTTCCTTGCATATTTTTTCCATAATACGGATCATTTCAGGCGTAGATTTGGTTGCCGGTATATCAAGTGTTATTTGCATATTCGATTGAGTTAAATTGACAATGAAGATTCCATACTTTGTCTGACCTGAATAAAGTAATTTGATCTGGGGTCTTTTGAAGCCATTATTGCTACGGCAAGCATCGCTTCGGTTTCTTCAGGTGATTGAACTTTGATGACATCAGTAATGGCTAAGACAGAATCCTTTTGTACCTGAGTGAGTCCATTAAACATTGTGGGCTGCGAGTTGCTCTCAGGTTTAATGCCCTTTACAGCCATGACCAATTTTGCTATACCATCAGCGTTTTCTGGCTTGAGTGCATCTTTTAAAACACCACCTAGAGATGAAGAAGCTTCAACTGTGCCCTTAAGCACTGCCATTTCTTTCATTCCGTCGGCGATCGCCAGATTGGTTTTTACAATCCTGAGTTCATCATCAGCTTTGTTGTAACGTTGCTGTAGAATGTCATAATCCTTTTTGAGTGTCTCATAAGCATTTCTAATCAGCTCGTTTTGTAAGGCATAAAATGAATTTGGGGTGTTGTCCATTGCTGTTCTTTGAATCGTTGTTTTTTCTGTGTTGGGTGGGCTATTCTGAGTAGTTTGCTCAGATTCTTTGATTGTCTCTTGAGCGTTTGTGACGGTGAAGCTATCTACCTGTTTGGGGGTAGTTCCATTTGGTGCAAATAATTTGACGGCAAAACTTTCCACTTCATATCGTTCAAACAGTGACTCAAAATATTTACTAAAGCTTCCATATTCTGCCTTGATGGAATCGGTACGCTGCTTTTTTATTACCCGGTCTAATACAATGTAGACATCAAGAAATCGTAAAGAATTTCCTATACGTGCTTCGGTTTGACCAACACTTAACTGCATACTTCAATCAGCTTATATTTTTTAACTTTAATTCGCCCTAAGAGTGGATTGTTATTCTGGGCCCATGAGATTGGAAGATCAATTGACATTTCGATCATAGAAAGGTTAAAACACTCTATTTGACCTTGCTCTAAGGGGGATTTAAATTCACCTAAAAAAGCATCAATAGTGCCTATGTTTTCTACCGAAACTCCTGCAAAACCTTTGGTGATGATTTTATTTGCCTCTGCACTGTAATATTCAATGATGGGCTGGGCTTGATACTTTCCAATACAACACATACCCTCAGTCTTCTTTTACAAGTTGAAATACAACATGATAAATTGCCTCATCATCATCATTGGAATTTAAAGTCTCTATTTCAATGACCATTTCTTTTCCTTTTGCAGGGATACTTTCCCCGAAATCCTTGTATCTTCTATCATGGGCAACGGATGTACTACACAGCCAATCGTCAATGAGTGTTGGATCCTGAAAAGTTCTTCCTTCTCTTTGACGCAGTCCTAGCATCTGACCGATTAATCCACCTGATTTAACTTCATAAACGGCCACACCTTTAGCGTAATCACAGTCTGCATCTAATGTGACAGCAAATGGATATTTTCCAGCTTCAGTGCTTTGTGGAATGGTGCAAATTTTAGTTTGGTATTTGATTTTTGACATTGGTTGATTGATTTGGTTTAGTTAAAAATCAAAGTAGAGTGAATGGGCCTTAAATGCCCACTCAACTCTTATCTTTGATACGATGAAACAACAAAAGTTCCTTGACTTAGGCTTTGTCTACGATTTTAATACCGTAATAGTCAATACCTAAATAATAGTCTGCTGCACCTGCTGCTGTAGAGTTTGCTCCAAATTCAATCTCAAAGCCCATTGGTTTGGTGTGATCCAGTACTTTTGGCAAACCAAGTTCCTTAACCATACCTGCATCAAATGCTCCAAGACCTTCATTGTTATTGATCTTATTGAATTTGCAAAAATCTCTAAGCTGACCTTCAAGCCATCTCTCATTTCCAAACTTAAATCGCACCTCTGCACTTAAGAATTTGTTTGGGATTAACTGAGCCTCTACTGGGAAAAACTGGTTTCCAGTTGCTCCTGCATCTGAGTCAACTGTACCATTTGCATAGGAACGTGCATTGAAAATTGAATTGGCATACAGCAAGTCCTGGGCATAAAGATTAGCACCACCAGTGTTCTGTGCAAAACTCAAACCTATATGTGAAACACAGAAAATTTCACCTTGAGCGAGTGCACCCTTGTCGAATGACATCTCGCCAACTGCTTTTGCATCTGTTCCTTTAA
Organism: Bacteroidia bacterium; assembly: GCA_036405075.1. Taxonomy (GTDB): domain Bacteria; phylum Bacteroidota; class Bacteroidia; order NS11-12g; family UBA955; genus JABMMZ01. The sequence goes on from DASWYG010000238.1 coordinate 3,270, forward strand.
TCACATCAATAATGCCTGCGGGTTCAGAATTACTTGCAATTCTTTTGCGGAAATAATGATGCCCTTCCTTAAGCACTTTTTCGCCTGAATTAAGCTGATTTAAAAGCGTGTCAACTGCTCCATTGACAGGCGCTGCCGAGGTAAGAAAAATAATGAGTCTGGTTACTGCCCCGATGTAACGAGGGCTAATGTACTGGGTGATTTTATCCATTTTGTGTATTTGTTGATGTTTTTTAATGTTACTGTTAAGTGGAATTTAGAAGTTGATTAATCCCACGTTGCTGATCTTAGCTGTTTGCGAACAACCTGATTGGATTCAGGAAGATAGTTTTGCATCGGTAGTTGGATTGGCGTTGGCATTGAGATTTCGCCAAGTCCAGAAAGATTAGGTAAATACTTTTGAAGGTATTCTTTGACTTTTGAAGGCGCGCCATCAGTACCTAATCCAGAAAGTGAATCGGTCACTTTATTTAATGTTCTTATGCCAAAAAATGTTGCAAATCCTAAAAGACCCAATTGGGCATAGGGGTTTTTAACAAGCATAGCACCGGCTAGCGAAGCAGCTGCACCAATTCCATTAAAAAGAGGCTTGTCCTCTAATAGGGTCTTACCCTCTGAATTGGGTTCAAGCAAGGCTGTTTTGGCGATATTTGCCAGAATCAAACCTGCTGCAACAGAGCCGAATTTTTTACCAGTATCGACAATGGTTGTGGTTGGAATTGGTAGAGAAAACATAATCTATTTTGTGTATTTATATTGTAATTTGTTTGATGTGTGTGCCTGAGAGATTGTCTGCTTTTGTGTCAGGCTTTGAGTTCTCGGTTGACGGTTCAGTTTTTATCCCTGCTAAAGCCCCCGATGTAAAGAGTAATTTTGCTGCCAAAAGTCCTCCAGTAATCCATGCAAAAGCGTTTGATTTTTTATCTCTTGCAGGTGTATTGGGATCGATGGTATTACCATCTTTATCGGTAGTTTGTGAGTCAATGACATTGCCGTCTTTATCCTTGGTGACTGTTGTCTTAGTACCATCTGGATTAGTTGTTGTTTCTTTGGTTAGTGAACCATCATTGTTTGGTTGAGGAATTTTAGGAATGCCAATTATAAGTGAAATCAATCCACCTACGGCAGCCCCAATTGGAGCCCCCAATATAGCACCATAACCTCCGCAAGCTGCACCAATAGCTGTTCCAACCGCAGTACATACTGCTACAAGTGTAGCTTTCAAATCTTTGTTGTCTTTTTGGGCCTGTGCATAGGCTTCAGCAGCTTTTGCCCCAGCAGTGATTAAAACATCATTGGTGGAAGTGTTATCTTCATCCTCTGTACCGCTCAGAATCGAATTGTAGCGATTGCGATAAACCCCAGTTAGTTTCTTGTTGACAGAAGCCTGATTGGTTATATATTTTGATAGTGGGCTAAGAAGCCTAGTTACAAATGGTCCTTTTTTAATTCCTTCTTGTAATGCGTTTTTGAATGCTGATCTTTCACCTCCGAATTTGCTGACCCATTGATCTTCATAATTTTCTGGTTCTAATGCAATGGCAGTGGCAAGTCCATCAACATTAAATTTTAAAAGCAGAAGAAAGAAAGCCCTTGGTAATGCTAGGGCAGAGACCTTGATGAATTGAACAGCTTTTTCTCCGAAATCCTTACAAAATTGACCAATGTCGTCTCCAAGTTCTTTTATGAATTCCCAGATTTTATCCCAGATGTCTTTTATTGATTCATCAATGCCTTTAAGTGTTCCTGAAATTGAGAATACAGGTAAGCCTGTACTAACCAAATTTGCATTAATTGCCCCTCCGCTGCCAACAAATGATGAAGGCAATATTGATACTGGTCGTACATAAGTATCGGTTGCCTCTCTTCTGACTAAAGTTTCCTGCCCAGAGGAAACTAATGTTCCAGAGGAGGCGACTATTCCACCACCCGTTTGCACAGGCCCAACATTTATTACTTTTGAATTATCAGTAAAAGCATCAGGATTTACTGCAATTGCGGGATTTTCTTGAGTGGATTGAAATTCATTTTTCAATACCCCTGTCATAGCTTCTAATATCTGTTTCTTATCCGATTCAGGAATCGGAATTGAAAATGCTGCACTAGGTCTTTGGGGAAGACTATCCCCAGCCATAACAGCCGATTGCAACTCCATATCGGTTCCACCCATTGCTCTGACAATTTTTTGAATATCTGCAAGCTTTTCCTTGTATTTTGCTTGATTGGCAAGAGGTTGGCCATTAAGCACAAATATTTCTGGTGATGCATAAGCCCACTTTAATCTACTAGCTGATCCACCTGAATTGTTTCTGAATACTTGAAAAATTGTGTTTCGGCCTGCAATTCCAATTGGATTGATTTTTTTAAGAAATTCCGCAAATTGCTCTGCCTTGTTTTTCACGGCCTCAGCACCTTCTTTGATCTTCTTTCCTACTTCATCTGCTGCTTTTTGTGCCTCCTCTAAAGCTTTTTTTGCGGCATCACCTACATCACTTCCCACTTCTTTAATCTTATCCCACAGGCCGTTCAAACCTTCTATTTTTTGAAGTTCTTGTTTTCGCAGTGATTCATTGTCCCAAACACTTATAACTCGGTCATATCTTTCAAGAATTTCTGACTTGTTTTTAAAGTTGGTGAGTGCCAACCTGTTTCTTGTATTGATTAAGTTGACTTTTAGTCGTTGCAAAAACTCTGAGTGCAACAATTGTGCTTGTGCAGAGCTTCTCTCAGCTGCACAACCCAACCCTTGAATGTACTGCTTATTTTCCCAGATACTTGCTCCAAATCCATCAAATTCTCTACCGAAGGTAAGTACTGAATTGGCTTGTGTAATTGAATTTCCTATTCCCGATATTCTATAAAGCGGTGCGCCCATTTTTGTCAGGTGTTTAAAAGTAATGTCTTTAGGTTCAAGATTGTAAGAATCAACCACTGGATCAAGTACCCAATACTTTGATTTGTCGTTTTTATCCAGTTCAGGGTTAAAATTCCTTGGATTCTTAGGTACTATTATGAAGATATGCTGAAAATTACTTTTATGATACATCTTAACTGTATCCGTATAATGTTCTATACCTTGACATATTAATAGAGCCGATAAAAATGTTGCATAGCAATCACAATCGGCCCTCTTTTCGCTCCATACAGCAATAGGCTCTCTAACCTCTTCATCCCGATCTTCAACATATGTGATGTAATCATAGCAAAATTGCCAGTTTGCCTTAAGTGTTTCTTCTATTCCAGAACGCATTAAAACTTTAGTTGCTAACTCTTTTACTTGATAAGCACATTCACTGCTTACCTTAGCAATTTCAGCAATCGTATCAAAGGTGCTTGGATTGGCATTAATTAGCGTTCTTTTGCCTTTATATGCACCTGAAAAGTACCTGTCATACTTTGCTCCATCTTTTTTAATTACTCTGGCTTTTGAAGCAACAAAACCAATTCTATATAATGGTGAATTTGGCATTGTTATTTCTGAGTTTTAAAAATATTAATAATTGAAATTGCTGCTGATGGCAATTCTAAAACTTGATCACTTGGGATGATAAGACGCTTTCCAAATGCGGTAAATGAAGCGATTATCCTAACAGTTATTTTTTCTCCTTTTAGAAGTCCTGGGAGCTTATCATAAGGAATTGAAAAAAGACTCAAATCTGTTCCCAAGTCAAAAACTTGTGTCTGGTTTGGGTCTATCGAAAAACTATGGGACTGTATTGAAGTACCAATATCAGTAATAACTTTTTGAGGATCGATGTATTGAATGCTAACTTGAAGATCACTTATCTTCAGAGGAGATTGTGCCTGATTAATAAGTCTGACAGTTGTAAAGAGTCTTAAATAGGTTGAATTAACAATGCCATGAACTCTAAATTTATCTATAAAAAATTTAACATTGTTTTTTAAGTCTTCGACTTTGTTGTAAAAGCTGATACCTGCATAGGTTACAATAGGGACTAGTAAGAAAAGAAGTTTATTGTTTTGCTTTGTTAAAGTCATTTAAATAACAATGCAAAGGTCATATCATGATTTGGATGTCATGGTTTATATAGTCACTCACGGGTTCATTTTGTTAAATTTTGCCACTTTTGAATGTATAAATTCAAGGGGTTTGCTAAGAATATTTTTATATTTGCTATTAAATAAACCTGATTTAGGTGATGGATTAAAAATCGCTATAATTTTAAAATGAAAAACTTTGATGAAATTTTAAATTCAACGAATTGGACTGAAAAAATAAATAGATCATTAAGTCTTAATGGTCATATTTCAGAGATGCTTGCAGCAAAAGACAAAGCGTTAGGAATGAATTCTTTGGCTGATAAGGTGAAAAACATGAATGGCTTAATTTCAAATACAAGTTTTTCAGCAATAGAAGCAGCACAAAAATCAATGTCGTCAAAATATTCACTATCTCAATCAATGATTGGCGTAATTGATAGATCATTGTCTTTTCAGTTTGGTATGTCAAAAACTGTAATGAATGAATTTAGTAGTAGTCCAAGTAAACGAGGATCATTAATGGATGCGATTAATGTATCTAATCGATTTATGGCAGAAGTGCCTCAATCCGTATTTGATGCAGTAACTTCTATTGGAGAAAATCATAAGAAAATAATTCAAAGTCTTAGTGCTGCACTTCCAGAATCTATTGGCTTCAGATCACTTCTAGCAGCGCATAGCAATAATTTGGATATTTCATTAAGAAAATTATCTGGACATATAGCTGCTAGGGCAGCCTATGATAGAAATTGGAAATTAATTGAGGATTATAAAGAAGTAACAGAAAAAACAATTGAATTTACAGAAGTATTACTTGAAGAATCTGATAAAGAAATAAATGATTTTTTGCAAATATTAAAGGAATTAGTAAATACATTTGTTGTTAAATATAAAAAGTTTGGAAAACCAATCGTTGATCTATTCCTAATTATTATTGCCGTACACCCATATATTGACTTTTTAAAAGAAAAGCCTGAATTAGCTACAAAGAAAGATGTTAGCAGAATTGAAAAAAAACTTGATTCTTTATTGACATCTAACTCAACGAAAGAAAATAATTCTCTCAGAATTACAAATAGGAATTGTGAAATTAAGCTAAGACCTAGAATGAAGTCAATTACCATAGATAGATTAAAATCAGGGATTGAGGTAATTGAAATTACCATTCATTACAAATGGGTCTATATAAGTTATTTTGATTCAATTGATAATCTACCTAAGTCAGGTTGGGTAATGAAAAAATACCTTGTGAAACCATAAAAACTGACTTATATTTAACGCTTAAAACAACAATAATCATGAAAAATTCAAATCAAAGACCTCCAAACGGGCCAAGCACAACCGGAAAACCTTCAGGTGGCGGAAGGGGAAATAATCCTCCAAGACCGAAAGGGAAATAAAGACTTAGTTGTAAACGATTGTATC
>DASWYG010000239.1:0-8226 GCA_036405075.1 Bacteroidia bacterium
TATTTTCAAATCCAAATTTCAGAAAAGGTGAGACTTTAAAAATATATTGGGGCGACAATCAAATCAGTCTTATCCAATTTAATAAAGATTCCACTTTGGATTCTTTGGATCATATTTACAATTCGAAAGGCGTCAATGTAAAGATTCTCGTTGAAATTTCTAACAATTACGGTTGCTCTGTATACACTGAACACGAATTTCAAGCAGGGTATATTGTCACATTTTTTAATACAACACCTTACTATTGTGAACCAGGACTTTCATGTCCTTTTATTACAATATTTGATATCAAGAACAAAAGAAACCTTAATGTCAATGATGTAAAAGGCAATCTCGCATGGGTTTTAAACAATGATGACACCTCATCTTCTGATATGTACCCATGTTTTTCTTTGAACAAAAGAGGCAAAAACACCATCAATGCAGTACTTAAAAGACCCGGTGGCTGCAACGATACCTTCTCTTATGAAGTGTTTATACAAGACTTAAAAGCAAATGTAGAAACAGGTTCAAGAAATATCTTCTGTAACGAATTGAAACAGTTCTTTGATTCCAGCACTTATTTACATTATCCAAATGAAGGCATTAAATCAAGTAACTGGGATTTTGGAAGTGGCAAATTCACCAATCCGGTATTGAATCCATTTAAATCCCTTAGCACCTCGCTACCCGAAATCAAAGTGAAACATTACATCACTACCTCCAAAGGTTGTGTTGATACTATTGAATTCACATTGACCATTACCGGCTCGCACCCATATTTCACCATTAAAGACACCATTGCCTGCGAATATTTAGATGCCTTGTTCTACAACAAATCAAAAGATTGCGGCGGGTACATTTGGGAGTTTGGAGATGATAGCGGCACCATTCTGCCTACGAATGAAAAGAAGGATGTCAGATTTTTGTACAATAAACCCGGTAGATACCTCATCAAATTAAACGGGTATGATTCATTCTACAACCCTGCTACCAAGAGCACCTATTTCTGTAATACGGTTTTTCCTGACCCTGCCTTTCAAAAAGACTCCATCAGAGCTGTGGTTGTATTGCCACGACTAAAATCGAAAATTGAGGCTATTGATAGCATTTGCCCAAATACAATTGTTGATTTTACAGCTAAAGGCAATGTAAAATATGAAAAAAACCACTGGATTTTTGAAACAGATTCACAAACACTTCCCCAACCTGATACAATCAGAAAAGCTTTTTCTAGAAAAGGCATCAATAGGATCAAATCAGTACCCATATACAACAATGGACTCTATAACACCTGCTTCGACACTGCCTACAAAGACGTTTATGTATTTGATGTAACTGCAGATTTTGACATGAAAGAGGACAATTCAGGAGTTTTTGTTCTATTTCAAAACAAATCAGATCCAATGGATTCATATTTTGATTGGGATTTTGGTGATCCGGCCTCAGGCAACAAAAACAAATCCAATGAAGTTCATCCTTTTCACAATTATGGATTTGACACCGGCACTTATACAGTTTGCCTGGTTGCTTCATCACCTATCGGTTGCCGTGACACTACCTGTAAAACAGTGAACAAACAAGGCTTTGCAAAATTGATGGTTTTCAACGTGTTCACGCCAGGTAATTCAGATTCAAAGAATGACAATTATGATGTCCTCATCATAGGTGAACAATACTACCATTTGAGAATTTATGACCGTTGGGGTGTTTTGGTCTATGAAAGTTTTGAGGATGATGAAATAACCGGTACGGGAAATTGGAATGGCAAACTGTTCAATACCGGACCAGATTGTTCAGATGGCACCTATTATTATATTTTCGATTACCAAATGAATGGAAGTGAAAAGAAAGAAACCATCAATGGCACAGTTACTCTGATACGTTGATCACTTTTTCATTCTTTGTCTTCTGGCTTCATACAACATAATTGCTGCTGCTACAGACACATTCATACTGTCAATCTTTCCCAGCATTGGCACTTTTACATTCACATCTGCAAAATCGATCCACGATTGACTTACACCAGTGGCCTCAGTGCCAACAACTATGGCACTCGCACTTGTATAATTCTGCTCAAAATAATCTGTAGCTTGATGCAAATTCGAGCAGAACACTTTGACTGAATTTTCCTTCAGCCATTGCATGATCTCATCTTCTTTGGCCACAACCAAAGGAACAGTGAATATGGTTCCTAAACTAGCTCTAATGACATTTGGATTGTATACATCCCCCGGCAAATTACAGCACAATACAGCATCAATATTTGCCGCATCAGCAGTTCTTAAAATGGCACCTAAATTTCCGGGCTTCTCAACTCCATCAACAATCAAAAACAAAGGTGCTTTAACCGGTTTTAGATCTTTAAGTTGAATCGACTGAGTTTTCACAACAGCAATCATTCCACCTGTAGAATCTCTGTATGAAACTTTAGAAAACAGATTTTCATCCAATTCAATAAACTCTGCTTTCTGATACTGTTTCACAACTCTATCGATTAAAGCGTGATCAGCAAATTTTGCTACATAAAACAGCATCGTCACTTCCCAACCTGCTTCTAATAACATCTCAATTTCCTTATGTCCTTCAACCGCCGAACACAAATCCTGCTTCCTCACTTTGGCATTGCGAAGACTTTGCAGGTACCTGAATTTAGGATTGGATGTACTGGTAATGAGAAGCGGCTGCATCCTTACAATTTTAAAAACTGAGTGACCGATCCACTGAAAATCTTTGATTTATCTGTATCCGAAATATTTGGATTTTCTTCTATGAATTTACCATGTTCCAAATCTCCTAATGGGAAAGGGTAATCTGTGCCATAACAAATTTTATCGGCACCAAACAAATCCAGCAGATAATCAAACGACTTCATGTCATGTGTGATGCCATCGACCCAAAATTTACCAATATAATCTTTGGGATTTTTAACATCGTTCAGGTTCACTAAATCCGGTCGAACTGCCCAACCATGAGCAATTCTGCCCAAGGTAAATGGAAATGACCCTCCGGCATGTGCAAACATGACCCTGAGTTTAGGGAATTTATCAAAAATACCTCCGAAAATCATACAACAAATGGCCCTGCTGGTTTCAGCCGGCATGCCGACCAACCAAGGCAACCAAAATTTCTTAATGAATTCCTCTCCCATCATTTCCCATGGATGAATGAACAAGGCCATGTCTAAACTCTCCAGAGCAGCATAAAAAGGCAGAAATCGGTCATCATCAAGGTTCACATTGTTGATGTTTGATCCGATTTGAACACCTCTAACACCAATGGTTTTCAACCTTTCCAATTCTTTAATCGCCAGTGGTATGTCTTGCATCGGCAATGTTCCCAAGGCTATGAATTTATCGGGATAATTGTTTTGAACTTCGGCTATGTGATCATTTAAAAAAGACGCCCACCATGCAGTATCTTTAGGTTTTGCCCAATAATTGAACAAAACAGGCACGGTGCACAATACCATTTTGTCGACATTGTTTGCAGACATGTCCCACAAAATGGCTTCCGGATTGAAACAATTCTCTTCAACTTTTCTAAAAAAATGACCATCATCACGCATCATATTGGCTGTTTTGGTCTTTTCATCGTGTTCCAAATAAATAAATCCACCATATCCGAATTTGTATTTCAGATCCGGCCATTTAGCAGGCATGATGTGTGCATGACAATCTATTTTCATCGCTGCAAATTTAGACATTCGCACTTATCTTTTCCAAAATATGAAAAACAGCAGGGCAAACCTGAGAGTTAGCAAGTGTTAAAGGTTTCCTTTTCACAAACACATCCTCATCTGTGTATGGATAACGGGCGCAATCTGATGGCCTGACATCATAGATCGAACAAGAATTATCCTCATTCAAAAAAGTACAGGGAGATCGATGTAAGACCATATCGTTTTCTTCATCCAATTTGAGATAGGTATCCATGAAAACCGTTTCCTTCATTCCCAAATACTTACTGATGCGTTTGATGTCAGGAGATTTAAAGGTAGGGCTATGGTTCTTACAACAATTGGCACAATCCAAACAATCTATTTTAGAAAAAGCTTCTTCATGTAAAGCAGGAAGATCCTTTATTAGTCGCTTGGCGTCAACTTTGTCGAGAAATTTCTTAAAAGCCTTTTGTTTGTCTTTGCTTTTTTTCTTCCAGGTAAGGTCTTTGCTCCAGTCTATCATTCCAATATTCTTCGAATACCAATTAGCCTGTATGCAAGTTTACCATCAACGATCAATCCTTCAGTGCTCAACTCATTGTATCGAACAACGCAGCCGGCATGAATCACCTCACCAGAATCCGTTAATATTCCTACATGAGAAACATGACTTGCATCCAATGCACTGAAGAAGATCAAATCACAAGATTGCTTTTCTTCGAAAGCAACTTCTCTACCAATTTGAATTTGTTGCGAAGTATCTCTAGGCAATTTATATCCATTGGCTTTATAAACTATCTGGGTGAACCCCGAACAGTCAATACCCATAAAGGTTCTTCCACCCCACAAATAAGGTGTATTCAAGAAAAATTGTGCTGTTTTCTGAATCCTGATTCTTAAAGGCAAATGGTGATTTGTTTTTAGTTTTCTGTTGATATGGTACTTTAAACCTCTTATTTCTATGGTATCACCACTAGGAATATTAGCACCACATGGCACAAATAAATGCCTCATGTTCTCAACACAATCAATAAACAAGGCATCACTGACTTCTGTAAAATTTTGTTCTACAGAATGAGCTGCTCTATTGATCCAACCCGTATAATGATCAAAATCGGTGATAACCTTTAACCATCTTTCTTGTTCTTCAAGTACGGTATAGGATTCACCAAAAATAATGGAATTGACCATCTCTGCTCCCGGTCTGGGTTCAGACCTCATGGGCAAATAGGTTATAAGGCAAGTTCCTCTTAAGGACATGAATTATATGTGTAATCTGGATTTTCTGTCCAAGAGAACTTCTTCAGCTTCTACTCTGTCAGGATCAGGCACACAACAATCCACAGGGCATACTGCTGCACATTGCGGCTCTTCATGAAATCCCATACACTCTGTGCATTTATCGGGTACTATATAATAAACCTCGCTGCTTATGGGTTCAAACTTAGCATCGACATCAATCAATGAACCATCGCTCATTTTGTATTGACCTTCAACACTTGTACCATCCTTAATGCGCCATTCTACGCCACTTTCGTATATCGCGTTATTCGGACATTCCGGTTCGCAAGCACCACAATTGATGCAATCTTCAGTTATTTTGATAGCCATAATACTTTTGCAAATTTCGACATTAATCGTTTCTTTTCAAGTTAAGAAATGCACAAATTTTTTAATAAAGCCGATGATTCTTGTCAGATGACCTTATCTCAACAAGGTAATTGTACCTTTGGTTGAATAACGTTTACCATCAAACCCTGTGTATATACAATAGTACATGTATACATCCTGAGGCTGATCGGTATCTTTGTATTTACCATCCCAAGTTAAATTGATGTTATCGCCTTCAAACAATTTCTCACCCCAACGATTGTATATCTTTATTTCAAATGTTTTCAATGCACCACCTTTAACTCCAAACAAATCATTGAACTCATCTTGGTTAGGTGAAAATGCATCTGGTATGAACAAAACCGGATCAAAATTGAAACAAATGTCATTGCTCCAGGTAACTGTATCTGTGCCTAACTTAGTTGCTTTAACTCTATAACATTGGGTATAATACTCTAAGCCATTGGCAAATGCTGCTTTAAAATCAGTGATATTACCTGCAATCAATTCATAATCGCCTGAGTTCTTCAACAATCTATACAAATCATATCTGATGGTGGTACTTCCCCAACCCAAATAAGGTGTAAAATTCATTGACACACTGTATGGTCCGGGTTTAAAACCTGTAAGCAAAATATTGGTGTGAACCTGAGACAACAATTCCTTTCCGCACAAATCATAGCCTTTAACTCTGTATTCCCATGCACTGGTATCATTGTTCATACTACCTTCATTGAAAGTCACAACAGAACCATTAACAGTTCCAACATTAGCAAACCCTGCACCACTGCCGGCTTTTCTTCTTTCTATGAACATCTGACTGTTGTATTTTGGAGCATTGTCCAATCTCCAAAACAGGTCAATTCCATTGTCTGATGCAGGCGGTGGATTAACAGTGATATAATTCAAATACAAATATGGATTGTCGTAGTAAACAGTCAATCTAACAGTATCACCGGGACATCCGAAATCGCTGAACTCAAGAACTTTTACAGTGTTGACTTGCTGTCCGGACCATGTAACATTGATGGAATTACCAGTACCTGCATTGGTTATGATTCCTCCATCTACCCACCATTTGTATGTTGAACTTGGAAGTCCAGTTACAGAGTAGGTGTAATTACTTGCCAATGGTGAGCATATAATGCTGTCTCCGAGTATTGGGCTTGTATTAGGCTTAGGATGAACGATGATAACAAAAGTCACCGGCTGTCCTTCACAACCATACTGACTGGTTTCAATGACTCTCAAATTAAAAGTACCGGCTTTAGCGAAAGAAAAATCAATGGTATTGGTACCTTGTCCTTGTATCTTGGAACTATCACCGTTTATTGTCCACAGATACTTCGAACCGGTCATACCATTCAAACTGTATTTTCCGGATTGATTGGATTGACAAACTTCGTTAATTCCATTGATGACATTAGCAGTAGGATACAAACGAATGTTTACATCTCTAGTGATCAGATTACTTACACATTGAATGTTATTGACCGCATCCAAAGATGTTTCATACATAGAGACTGTTCCGGTTGTACTGACACCCCAATCCACAGAGATCTGATTGGTACCCTGACCTGATACAATGGTTCCTCCCGTAACAGTCCAATTATAAACTGTATTTGGAGATTTGAGCACAGAATATTTAACACCAACTGAAAATTCACATATATCAGTATCACCAACAATGACATCAGCAACAAGGTTATAATCCTTGAGGATATCAAGTTTCATCGTATCGCCTTTGCATCCAAATTTATTGATTTCAATTGCTTTAACGAAGCCTGCACCGGGATTGCCCCAATTGACAGTGATAGAATTACCTATATTGCTGCCACTGATGACACCACCTGAGACAAACCACTGAAATGAACTGCCTTTATCAAAGGAATCAAGAGTATAAATCATGCCATTTGAATTTGGACAAACGACCTTTTTGCCAATGATGTTATTTTTACCGGGCTTAGAAATCCAAACATTTAAGACAGCTGTGTCACTTGGACATCCATTGGTATTGTATTGTACAACCTTAGCAGTGGCTTTACCGGGTGCCGCCCATGTGATATTGATGCTGTTAGAAGTACTGCTGCCCAACACACTGCCATTGCTCACCCACCATCTATAATTAAAACCTGCATTAAGAGCAACTGAATAACTCTTATTTGTATTCTCACAAACAGTATCTACACTTAAAAGTATTGGAGCTGGCGGAGCAGGTACTAGAACGACATTGAAAATTGCAGTTGTTCCCGGGCATCCAAATCTTGAAATTGGTGTAATTTCAATTGTGCCGGTAGATGCATTATTGTTCCAATTAATTGAAACCTGATTGTTCGTATTGCTTACGACAGTACCATTGATTACATTGAATCTATAGGTGACACCTTGTAATTCAAGTTGTGTATTTGCAGTAGTTGTAAAATTATAAACAATCCCCTTACTGCCCTGGCAAGCTTGCCCAGGCCCATTGATGTTCACTTTTGCAGTGAATGGAAGTACCTTTATTTCGTAGTTCTTGATGGTAAATTTTGAAGGACACCCATCATCCAATACCCTTGCAGTAAATGTATAAGCTGTATCACTGGCCTGGTTGCAGCTGGTTTGCCAACAAAACTGTGATTTTACGCCCGTTTTTCCAAAAACTTTGGTAAAAGTCGCTTTATTGCCTTTAAAACCATTGGCACCGTTCAATATATCACCAAAACCTTCCAAAGTTAAATTTTGATTGATGTCTTTGTCATTGCCTATAACATCAAAACAGAGTCTATCTCCTGCGACTATGGTGTATGACTGTTGACTGGTCCCTATGGTTGGTTTGTTGTTTGGTGAACAATTGATCACCAATATTTGCATATCCAAACGGGTTGAACTCAGTAAAATACCATCTCTGTATTCCTCTAAATCTATGGCCACAGCATAATTACCAATCCTTGAAGCCTTGAATGTTGTAACACCATTGGTTGAATTAATTTTAG
>DASWYG010000240.1:0-3645 GCA_036405075.1 Bacteroidia bacterium
AAAACCAAATTGTTAATAGATTGCAAAAACACTCATTCAACAGATTAAAAAATGTATTTAACTTATTACCAAACTAATATTATAGATCATATTCCAAAAGTTCACGTTGCTAATTTGGTATATCTTCACAGTATGGATTTAATTTATTTAAGGAAAAACTAATTTAAGCAATGCAAACAAAGATTTTGTCATCAAATCCAATAAAATAGAAATCCAATCTTATATTCTTTCTCTTTCAAATTAATCAGTGTGTATGCTTTTCTCATCCTGAGGATGACTCAGAATAATCTTCTAGACTTTTGAGGTCAAAAAAAAAGAGAGCTAAAATGATTGCTTTTCGCTTTCATTCTCACTCTCTTTAGTGTGGTATCTCGCGGAATCGAACCGCGGACACAAGGATTTTCAGTCCTTTGCTCTACCAACTGAGCTAAGATACCGTTTCAATTGGGAGTGCAAAAATATTCTTTTTTTTGAATCTGGCAAAACTATTTTTCTCTTTTTTGATTATTATTGAACCTTATTTCGCAAAATGATCAGTCAAATCGCTTTCCTCATCGTCACCGCAATCGCCGTCTACTTCTGTGCTAAAAGTGTTGCCAGAATCAGACGCAACATTTTTATGGGTAAGAAGGAAAATCGCTCAGATAAGCCTTCAGAAAGACTCAAAACCATGATGCTGGTGGCTCTTGGACAGAGCAAAATGACCAAAAGACCTCTGGCTGCCTTTTTTCATATCATCGTTTATGTTGGCTTTGTACTCATCAACATAGAAGTTCTGGAAATCATCATCGATGGCATTGCAGGTACACACAGAATCTTTGAACCTTTGCTTGGCAGTGTCTATGGCATTACCATTGGTTTTTTTGAAATTCTTGGATTATTGGTCATCATCGCTTGTGTTGTTTTCCTGCTCAGAAGAAATACAGGAGCGGTTAAACGCTTCTCAGGTATAGAAATGAAAGGATGGCCCATTAAAGACGCCAACTATATCCTGATGATTGAAATTGTACTCATGTTTGCCCTTTTGATCATGAATGCAGCCGATCACAAATTCCAAAACACTTATTCAATGCCCGTGAGTTCATGGTTTGCGCCATTATTTTCCGGCTTAACCGATCATGCTGCACACACCATTGTACTTACTGCTTGGTGGTTCCATTGGATAGGCATTTTACTTTTTGTCAATTACATCCCATACAGCAAACACCTCCATATCTTTTTGGCTTTCCCTAACACTTATTACAGCAGTTTGGACCCTAAAGGTAAATTCAAAAACATGGAAAGTGTCACCACCGAAGTGAAGCTCATGCTTGACCCCAATGCAGCTCCTCCAGAAGGTTATCAGCCCCCTGAAGGCTTCGGCGCTAAAGATGTCACTGATCTGACCTGGAACAATTTGATGAATGCATACAGCTGCACTGAATGCGGCAGATGCACCAGCTCTTGTCCCGCCAATACAACCGGAAAGCTCTTGTCACCACGAAAAATCATGATGGACACAAGAGACCGAATGGAAGAATTGGGTGAATTAAAAGCCATCAATGGCCAGGATTATCACGACGGCAAAACCTTACATGACCGCATCAGCAGTGAAGAACTCTGGGCTTGTACCACTTGCAATGCCTGTGTTGAGGCTTGCCCGGTAAACATATCGCCGGTAGACATCATCATGCAAATGAGACAATATTTGGTCATGGAGCAAAGTTCAGCACCATCAGAACTCAATGGCATGCTCACCAACCTCGAAAACAATGGTGCCCCTTGGCAATTCTCCGGAAGTGATAGAGGGAATTGGGCTCAATAACAGGATTTAGGAATTAGGATTAAGGAGTTAGGGTATAAAAATCACAATACGATTTTTATTTGGAAATGCATTCATTAATTGTGCATATCCAATATGTGTTGAATCACATTCCCAGAAACGAATGACAATGGTTACTCGTTTACCGAAATAACCCATATAATGTATCCCATTTCAATTAGAAATAATTAGAATAAAAGAATTTAGCCTGCCCGTTTCAGGCAGATCTGACGAGGATTAAGGAAATAAAATTCGCGTCGTTAAAAATGAATTTCAAAGGTTACTCATTTACCGAAATACCCCCTCGATCCTTTATCCTAACTCCTATATCCTTATAATCACATCATCCCCAAAACCTGATCGACCATATCGGCAGAACCGATGATGATGGGAGTGCGTTGGTGAAAGTCATTGGGTTGAATTTCCATGATTCTTTCTTTGCCGCTATGAGCTTTACCGCCTGCTTGCTCCACCAAAAATGCCATAGGATTGCATTCATATAGCAACCTCAATTTACCATTTGGTGCTTTTTGTGTAGGTGGGTAAATGTAAATACCACCTTTTAATAAATTGCGATGAAAATCTGCTATCAATGAACCAATGTATCTGGCACTGTATGGGCGTTTCTCTTCTTTGTTAGAGCCTTTGCACCAGGCAATGTAATCTATGACACCCTGCGGAAATTCATTGAGATTACCTTCATTTACCGAGAAAATATTGCCCTTGTTAGGGGTCTTGATATCGGCATGTGACAAACAAAATTCTTGTATTGAATCGTCTAGAGTAAAGGCGTTGACACCACTTCCAGAAGTGTAAACGAACATGGTTGCCGTTCCGTAGATGATGTAACCAGCCGCTACCTGACAAATACCTTTTTGTAAAATATCTTCTTCGGTAACCGGCTTGTCCGGTGACAAACGTTTGTAAATTGAAAAGATCGAACCAATAGAGGCGTTCACATCAATATTTGATGAGCCGTCTAAAGGATCAATGGCCAGAATGTATTTGGCATCTTTTCCATCCGGACACCAATGTATACCCTCATCTTCTTCAGAAACCACGCATACACAATCTCCACCAATATCCATTAATCTCATGAAAACCTCATTACTGATCACATCCAACTTCTTTTGCTCTTCACCTTGAACATTGGTTTCACCGAAATTACCAAGAATATCGATTAAACCAGCTTTACGCACATCCCTGTTGATCATTTTTGCGGCCAGTTGCAAATCGCGGAAAATCCTAGACAGGCTGCCTTGTACGAATGGAAACTTGTTTTGCTGATCAGCAATGAACTGATTCAAAGTGATGAGTGAATTTTGATTCATGATACGACTAATTTATTTTTGCAAAAATATAAATAAAGAATGAAAGTCTTCAAATTTGGTGGAGCATCTGTTAAAGATGCTGAGTCGGTGAGAAATGTTGGGCGCATTATTGCTCATTTCTCCAGTGAAAATTTATTGGTGGTAATCTCTGCAATGGGCAAGACTACCAATAAGTTAGAGGAATTGGTGATGGCTTTCTGGAAGAACAACGACAACAAAAGTCAGATCATTGCTGAATTGAAAGATTTTCATTTCAACATAGCCAAAGATCTTATTACAGATCCTAAGCACCATATCTTCTCCGACCTCGAAGACCTTTTCATGGAACTGGAATGTTTGGTTGAAAAACGATATCCAAATGCAGGATACGATGAAATTTATGATGGTGTTATCTGTTACGGTGAATTGCTTTCTACTAAAATTGTCAGCGATTACCTGATGAGTGCCGATATTAAAAACAAATGGGTAGATGCCCGTAATTTCATTCAAACGGACAGCACCTTCAGAGAAGCA
>DASWYG010000241.1:0-6030 GCA_036405075.1 Bacteroidia bacterium
TGAAAGGAGCAACCCCGGTACCGGTACAAATAAAGCCAACAGTGACGTCTGGATGAAGGGTTTCAGGTAAAACAAATCGCCCTTGTGGAATACTGACCTTAAGTTTTTCGCCCAGGTTTTGATTAAACAATTTGGGTGTTGCGGCACCTTCTTCTTTAAGTACCACACATAGTTCTATAGTGAAAGGATCAATTGAATCGGCGATGGAGTAACTTCTGGTTGGAAATTGATGATTGAGCGTTCCAAAATCAATGATAACAAACTGGCCACTTTGGAATTCAACAGGATGAGGGTAACGGATATGAAAACTCTTCACATTAGGTGCGAGGTCGATGATTTTAACGATTTCGCAGGTATAGTATTCGGAGTTTGACACAGATAGATTATTTCATTGCAAAGATGCAAAAAAAAACCTTACAAGGAATTTGTAAGGCTTTAATTAAATAAATATGAATATAATCGAACTTTATCAGAGTAATTTAATCACCGATTTGAACCGGAGATTTTGGTTTTGGAGCTTCAACAACCACATTGCCTTTGATGAACAATGTTGATTGACCGGCAGAGGTAGTAACATTGATGTTTTTGGTGAATATACCTGATTTGCCGGATGAGTCAAAAATAACTGTAACAGAACCTGTTCCGCCTGGAGCGATTGGTTCTTTGCTGAAGTTTGGAACTGTGCAGCCGCAAGATGCCTGAGCATTGGTAATGATAACTTCTTTGCTGCCTTTGTTGATGAAAGTAAATACATACTTGGCTTTGGTACCTTGAGTAATGTCTCCAAAATCATGTGTGGTTTTTTTCCATTCAATGTCTTTGGCTTCTTCGAAGACGGATGATTGTTTAACCGTTTCTACGGGTAAATCGGCAGTAGTTGGGGCTGTCGTTAGGATTGCAAATAGATAAGTAAATACTGAAATCATGTGTAATGGCTTGTTGTTTAATGTTTATTTCAAATTCTGTGCCGAAATATAGTTAAATTTTGGAGTTCAAAATTTAAAATTCATGTTAATTGAAATAACTTTATTTAGAGATACCTTTCTTTTCAACGAAGGCATAGAGGTTCAATTCGAACATACCTTGATTGGAATAGACGGCAATTATTCGGTGTTGTCTACCGGATTTGCCTTTAGTGTCAAAATCAACAGTGATGACAGATGAATCACCGGGAGCTATAGGTGTTTTTTGCCATCTGCTGGCTACACATCCGCATGAAGCTTGAAGGTTTTCAAAAATAAGACTACTGTCTGATCGGTTGTAACAAGTGAATCGTGTTCTCAGTTTCATTCCTTGTTCAATGGTGTCAAAATTCACTTCTGTTTTGTCCCATTGAATGCCTTTTCCTGGATCAGGTTGAATAAATCCCGATAAGACTGATAGGCTCAATATGAATAAAAATGCTTTTGACATCTGGGTTACAAAAAAAAGCGTTGAATCTTAAAGTTCAACGCTTTTTTTGAGGTTTTAGTGAGTTGAATGATTATTTATTTAATTTAACAGGAGAACCTGATGGTGATACAGGGTCAATTGGAGCCTTAGCAGTTACTTCGCATCTGAATTTCAACTCATGAACACCACCATTGGTTGTGATCTTAACGGTTTTGTCGTTGATGCCCATTTTGCCATTTGTGTTGAAACCAACTTTGATGTTGGTGCTTTTACCCGGCATAATTGGTTCCATAGAGTAAGTTGGGGTGGTGCAACCACATTGAACTTCATGTGATTTGATCAATACGGGTTCTTTACCTACATTGGTCAATACAAATACTGTTTCAACTTGTTCACCTTCTGCAGCTTTACCAAAGTCATGGAATGTTTTATCGAATTTTACATCATAAGCATTCTCAGATAAGGTCACTTTTGCCGGAGCAGCAGGAGCTTCAGTTTTTGCTTTTTTAGTTGCTTTAGTAGCTTTCTTTGGTTTTTCACCTTGTTTGAACGCTGCCAATCCTACGATTAGAATTGCAGAAACGCTTAAAATGACTAGCTTTTTCATATTAATGGGATATTATACTTAATGTTATTTTCTTTTTTTATCGTTGAAACTAGAGATTGCTGAAGAGTTGTCTTTCTTTTCAGAAGACTTTTCTTTGCTTTTCTTAGATTTTTTGTTTGCTTTCTTAGCAGGTTGGTTTTTAGCTTCTGCAGCTTTCTTTATTGAGTCTGCAGTCATTTGCTGAGCCTTCCATTGGTCATAAGCTTGAATGTTCATGACATTTCCTTTGATGATCAGAGTTTCTACACCTTCAGAAGTTGTTACTGTGATCACTTTGTGAAAAATACCTTCATTACGGGCATCAAATGTTGCAGTTATGTTAGTGGTTTCGCCAGGTTTGTAGATACCACCTCTCCAGTTTGGAGTCGTGCATCCACACGAAGCACCAACGTTTAATAATTCAATGTTGCGATCTCCTACATTTTTCATCTCAAACACAAATGAAGCAGGTACACCTTGTTTGATGTTGCCGAAATCGTGTTCCTTAACTATGAATTGTACAAATGCGGGATTTTGTGTAACAGTGGGAGCCACTGGAGCCATTTGCCCCGGAGCCACTGTTGGCGGCGTCTGGGCGAAACCGGTAGAGAAAAGCGCCAAAGCCAGTGTAGATAGTATTATTTTTTTCATGTGCATGCTGTTTGTTTTGTACCAAATTCAAAAACTGTACCAAGAATAAGTTTTTTAACTCATGCAATTAAGTAAAAAAACATCAATTAGAGAATCATATTTTTTTGGGTGTAAATTTTAAGGGTAGTTTGTCGAAAAATCAATGTAGTTTTGAAACCGATTAAAATCCCATGAATCATACCGTAAAGCCTAAGAAACACCTTGGTCAGCATTTTCTCAAAGACATTGGAATAGCAGAGAAGGTTGCTTTGTTGTTTGCCCAAAGTCACAAAGATTTTCCTGTGATGGAAATTGGGCCGGGTATGGGGGTACTTACAGATTTTTTATTGGCCAATTTTAAAGATGTTACTGCCGTTGAAATTGATACCGAATCTGTTGCATATCTAAAAGATCATCACACCAAACATGGATTGAAATTGATAGAGGGCGATTTCCTTGATAAAAGAAACAATCACTTGTTTTTTGAACGAGAAGTAGTGATCGTTGGTAATTACCCGTATAACATCAGCTCTCAAATTGTGTTCAAAGTGCTGGAACAGCCTGAAAAAGTTCCTGCATTTGGCGGGATGTTTCAAAAAGAAGTTGCAGAGCGGCTTGTGGCCAAACACGGCTCTAAAACTTATGGTATTTTAAGCGTTCTACTCAATGCTTTCTATGATACGAAATATGAATTTACTGTAGAACCGGGTGTATTTAATCCGCCTCCTAAAGTAAAATCAGGAGTTATCAGCTGTATCAGAAAGTCTGATTTTGATTTGCCTTGTTCCAAACCTCTGTTCTTTGATGTGGTGAAAACGGGATTCAATCAAAGGAGAAAAACACTAAGAAATGCTTTGCACAAATTTAATCTGCAAGAAAGCGATGAATTTGCTAAATTGCGGGCCGAACAGCTGAGCGTTCAAGACTTCATTAAACTGACTCAATTCATTGAAAACAAAAGATGACTACCCCTGTTTCAGAAAAACAGTTACTGCCGGAAC
This sequence comes from Bacteroidia bacterium, assembly GCA_036405075.1. GTDB lineage: Bacteria > Bacteroidota > Bacteroidia > NS11-12g > UBA955 > JABMMZ01. The sequence continues at coordinate 3,610 of DASWYG010000241.1, forward strand.
TTCAATTATTGATTCGGAATGCTGATGCCGATGGTGTCAAAGATCTGCTCGAGAATTACAGACCTGAAGACATAGCTGATATTTTTTGGGACTTAGAGCTGGAAGAAGCCAAATTCTTAATTAAAGTAATTGAAAAAGTCAAAGCAGTGGAAATCATCCGTTCTTTGGATGAAGAATTACAAGAAAGACTTTTTAAAGGTTATGAAGCTTTTGAAATAGCCAATGATGTGGTGAATTATCTGGATTCAGATGATTCGGTGGATATTCTGAATTTGTTGCCTATACGCAAAGCAGAAGAAGTTCTCTCTCACCTAAGCGATCAGGATTATGCCAAAAATCTAGCCGCAATGTTGCATTATGATGATGACATTGCAGGTGGTTTGATGGCCAAAGAATTGGTTCAGGTTAAACACAACTGGACTGTCAGTCAATGTATTGAAGAAATACGAAAACAGGCAGAAGAAGTGGAATCTGTTCACGCTGTTTATGTAGTTGATGATAAAAATATCCTCAAAGGAGTAGTTTCTCTTAAAGACATTGTTTTGTCTAAAGCGCATACTTCTGTAATTGAAATAGCCAAAACAGAGTACATCGCGGTTAATGCCTATGCAACCGGAGAAGAAGTTGCAAGGTTGATGAACAAATATGACCTGATCACCATTCCGGTAGTCGATAGCATGAACAGACTGATAGGTCGAATTACCATCGATGATGTGGTTGACTTCATTAAAGAAGAAGCCGATAAAGACTTCCAGTTGCAAGCAGGTTTGAGTGAAAGCGTAGAGTCAGAAGATAAAGTTTTGATTCTATCAAGAGCTCGATTGCCTTGGTTGATGATTGGTTTAGTTGGTGGCTTGGGTAGTTCTATGATCGTTTCTAATTTTGAAGGAGATATTTCCCATTTGCCTCAAATGGCCTTCTTTATGCCGGTCGTGGCAGCTATGGGCGGAAATGCAGGTGTACAATCTTCTGCAATCATTGTTCAAGGTCTGGCAAATAATACCTTGAAAAGTAAAAATATAATGCCAAAATTAGCCAAAGAATTTACTGTGTCCATGATCAATGGATTGGTTTGTTCGGCTTTGTTGCTCATGTTCAATGTGCTGATCGGACATGGTTATGATTTGAGTATGGTAGTGAGTATTGCTTTGATCACCGTTATCATATTTGCTTCTCTGTTAGGTACCATCACCCCATTGGTTTTGGAACGTTTTAAGATAGATCCCGCCTTGGCCACCGGTCCATTCATTACCACTACCAATGACGTTATTGGACTTGGCGTTTATTTCACATTGGGTAGATTGTTGCTAGGAGCTTGAATAAAAAAGTTTGAAAGTTGTCAGACCATATACTTTAAAAGGTAAACTGCTTTGCGGTCTGTTGTTTTGTCTTTGTGTCCCACTCTTTTTGATCAAAGGTAGGAAATGGAAATTTCCCAGAGAGTTTGAGGAAAATCCAAGGACAATGAGCATCAAAGACCTGATCTATTTCACTTATAAATACTATTTCACTTCTTCGGTTCATTTGCCTCAAGGTGTTACATTTGATTACAACAACACAGCAGCTTTTGAATCTGAACTAAAGGGTGAAAAGGTAACGGTTTCAATAGGTGGTGACTTAATGCCTTATGAAATGATCGTTCCTGAAAATTCTTCCGAATTATGGACAGAGATTGGGGATGATTTTTTTGGTAGTGATATCGTTTTTGCCAACCTTGAAACTCCATTGGATATCTCCAAGGCAGCAAGTTTTGTACCCGAAGTGATGTTGAATCACATGTTGTTCAATACCAATGCCAAGACTTTTGATGTATTCAGTGGCAATGGTCATTACAAAGGTTTTCAAGTGTTGAGTGTGGCCAATAACCACAGTTTAGATATGGGGGTCAATGGGATAGATTCCACAATGGACTTTCTTGAGTCAAAAGGAATTTCGACCGTAGGTGCTAAAAAGTTTCCTGAAGATCAGCCCTTTGTAATCAAAGATGTAAAAGGAATAAAGATTGGATTCATCGCCTATACCTATTCTTTGAATCAATTCGAGTGCCCTGCCAATTTCCCCGACAAAGTGAATTTATTGCCTTTGAATGTTGAAGGCTGCGACATCAGTATGATTGCAGAGCATGCTAAATTGTGCAGAGAAGCAGGTGCCGATCTCATCATTTGTTCGGCTCATTGTGGCAATGCCTATCAAGCTTTTCCATCTAAAGTTACCATTGAATTATTTGAACGAATCTTTAAATCTGCAACTGTAGACATTATTGCAGGCGGCCATCCACATAACCTTCAACCTTGGAAATATTATAAAGCAGCAGATCCTGTATCAGGTAAAATGAGGAAATGTTTTGCCATATTCAGTTTAGCCGATTTCATCGCTTATGATATTTATACCTGGTGTCACCTTTGTGCCTATTTGAAAATT
>DASWYG010000242.1:0-9266 GCA_036405075.1 Bacteroidia bacterium
GAGGAAATTTCTATAGTTGATCTCAATGCTTTTGAATCGACTGTCAAAATTTATGAGGATGAGAGAATTACATGGCCAGTTCCTGTCAAAACAAAAAGTTTGATCAATTTTTGTGATTTAATGATCGAATTATTGATTAATAATAATTTTGAAAAAAAGGGATTTTATGTTTTTGTGGATCATGAAGATGGAAATTCAATAGATAAAATAATATGAAGAAGATAAGTACTTTGTTTGAAAAGGCCCCTAATGACTTGCGAAGATTGATCATAAAGTTAACTCAGAGTATCATTGTTTGTATTTAATTCGAATCAAGAATAGACTTATTCATTCAAGATTTGATCGTTTTGCATGTGGAAATTTCATTGGTCGTCAACAGTTTTAAATACATCATGCAGATCATCTGGTCAAGCCGGCCTTCGCTATGGCGAATTCGGGCGGGCCCGCCTTTGCTAAGGCAATTTCGGTCAGGCTTTTATCTCACCTTCACTAAAGTTTAGGTGAGCAATGCTTTCCACTTTCCTCTTTGGCCTTTCCTCTTTAACCTTCCCTCTTCCCCCTCTTCATTTAATTTGAATTTCAACATCTCCACTCATGTCGGCAATGGCACTGTTGAATTGACCAGTTAAGTGCGTTGAGTTTTTCTTGTCAATTTGCAATGTCATTATGCCTTGCGTGGTTCGGTGCGCCTTTAATACATAAGGTATCTTTAATTCTTTCCTTGTGCTCACATCTGGAATTTCAAATTGAAAATGACTCGTGGCTGCTTCGCCATTGTAAAGTGTCTGCTCACCGTTGCCTTTAATGTTGAATTCATCCTGTGTGACATAAACTTCATATTCATAAGTTTCCCCAATATAGGGTCGGTATTTGGCTGTCTTAACTGTAAATTTTATGGTCCAGATGCCCGATAGTTTCTTGGGTTGTTCTATGATCTTTTCTTTGAAATCTTTGGTCAACAGTATAAAGCCAATGATGGGAGTTAAAATACCTATTACACTTAGTATTAACTTTAAGTCAATTGACTTCTTTTTTGATGCAGATTCTTCCATAGATTCTTCAAATCAAACATTGACAAAACGGATTTCTGGATCGTAAAATTGACTTTTAAGGTAGACATCAGTGTTTTGCATGGCTGTTTTTTGAAAGTCACTACTGCCCATTATGTTCATGTACGATTGCCACAATTGAGATTCGTTCCTTTCGCGAATCGTCATGAAAAAATCAGTGCCAAATAAAATACGAGCACCCAAGTCTCCTCCCATCAGTCCCTGAACTTTTTTTATTGCCGGTTCTGAATAAAGTGTATATGATATGTCTGTGTATACATTGGGGTATTGATTCATCAGGTTGCATATAGCATCGTACCAATTGCCTGGACTGTCGAGACCTTCTTTAACCAAATCGCAAACTTCTCCCAAAACTTCATCCTCTCCTCCAAAATGAGCAATACACAATTTAAGTTGAGGGTACTTTTCTAAAATGGGTAGATAGTTTTCAGGATGCGAAAATAAATTGCATGCATGTTTATTGTCTTTCCATACTTTTTCATTGCCTCTGAATCTGCTTACCTTGTTGTGTATGGTCAACATGGAGGGTGAATTCGGATTCAAGGTTGCGACATTGTTAACGGGTATAACATCGTTCATACGGCCTGTATAAAAATTGCCTGAACGTGTACAATGTGTCATGACGGGAACATTGTTGTCTTGCGCCCATTGGTACATCGCATCGAGACCCGGATCAAATGGAAAATAACCCATGGCCGGATAAAGTTTTAATCCGAAATATTTCATCCCCTTGAATTTGTCCTTTATCCAACTCACCAGTTCTTCTCCACTTTTATGACGGGGATCTACACCCAAAAATGGGAAAACATTGTTGGGGTAATAAGTCCTCAATTTGTCTATTTCTGCTAATTGATCCTCTATACGGGCGTGATAACTGGGTTGTGTGTCCATGTGATCCATGTTCAGTGTTAATACAATGAATCGCATGTCGTTGCTGAGGGTGTTGTAATTGTCTTTTAGATACCTGAAGATGTCAGTTTGAGAATTTTGAGTGCCAATTTCTAAGAACTCCAGATACCTTTGAAACATGGAATGACCTCTTTTACGAGAGATCAATTTGATCAATCTGCGCATCCATTTTTTTTCTATGAATGCTTTTATCTCATCTGCAAATGGGTCGAGCTTACTTGGTAATACAATTTTAAAAAAGTAATCGGGTGCGCACTTGCCATTGAAGATATGTGTATGGATGTTGGAATATTGTTTGTTCATTTTGTAGTGTTCATTTTTTGAGGTTTTTGACCTGCACTTCTGATGTTGATGAGTTTGCCCAAGGTTTCAAACCAAAACGGTGCACCATAACCCAACGCAATACCGGAAATGATGATACCAATCAACCATTTGAAAGCTCTCCAAATTGTGAATTTATTTCTGGATTCGAAGTACTCGATCATCACATTTTCCTGAGCTGTGTTTTTGTAATCATAAAGTGATGAACCTTTATCCCTGAACCATGAAATTGGCGCATCATCTCGATTGTATCCAATTGGTATCTCCCATCTGCTCATCGCTCTGAATACTAAATCCTTTCTCATTTTGTTGGCAGAGTCGAGCTGATGTTTGCCCAAAATAGACAACACCGAATCGAAAGACTTACTCAGATTTTCATTCTTTTTTTCTTTGGCTGAATCATTAACAATTTGATCAATTTGGCGCTTTATACCATTTAATGCAGCATCAATTTTAACCTCTGAATTTCCTTCGGTGTTTTCGTAGTCTGCACTCACTTTTTGTGCTTCTGTCACCATTCTGTTTCTCAATTCCTGATCCAAGAACAATACCTTTGTAAGGTGGATGGTGTCAACATTCAGAACAGCAGCAACCAACAATCCCAAGCCAATCATTTTAGGGCGATTGTTGTTTTTGTATTGTCCGCCAATTCTATCCATGTAGTCATCGTACCAGGTACCCATTTCTGTTTTCAATTCCTTTAAATTCAATACCCCATTTAAAGTGTTTCGGTCTATGAAGTTTTGTATCAAGTCTCTGAATTCACTGGGGTTTAAACCTGCAACACCCATCGTCAACCTTTCTTCGATAGTCGAAGGCTTAACGATGGTTTGAACGTATTGACCATCTTTTAATTCGTAAGAAGATTGAACGGATTTTGCAGACAACACATCAATCAATGCATTGCAAAAATTATCTGCTGAAATATAAGCAGGATAACTGTTTTCATCTTTTCGCATGCGGTTGATGATGGGATGTTGGTAGATCAAATAACCGAAATTGTGATTCAATGGGTCATTGATCAATTTGAAGATACTGTCTTGAAGGGTCTTTCCCCTTGCTTTTGTATGCTGGTTCCAGATTTCAAGTAAAATACTCACCAGAACGGATAACAAAGCATAAATCAATGCTAAACTGATGATGGTGTCTAGGTAAGGTGAAGAAATGTTCATGGTTTTATTTCTGCTATTTCAAAGTGCATTCCATCAAGTCTTTTAAAATGACCTCCCCAATAGAAGCCATTTTTGTTGGCAATTGCAACCAATTCTCTTACTGATCCTTTTCTACCTGCCAAAGCTGGTATAGCACCCAATTTGTTCCAGGCATAATTGATGTCGAATGCTGAACCAAATGCATGATTGCTCAATACAGTTCTACTTCCTCTTACAAATCTGGGAATATAAGAACCTTCCCAAGTTAGCACAAGGTGCAACAAGCCGGCATCTTCCCAGTCTTTCCATAATTTCTCCATTTGTTTTTTAGCTTTTTTATGGAAATAAACTGTGTCGCTGCCCTTAATAGGGATCAATTGTGGGATAGATAGTTTTACAATGTTTTGTCTGGCCCAATTGTCTGTTACTTCAATGTGCTCAGGATTTTGCGGTAATGGTTTCGACTTATATGCAAATTTGCCAAATATATTAGCCCTTTCTGCATTGCTTGTCAGTGGTTTTAAATTTCCCGGTGGGGGAGGCCAAGTAGCACTGCTTTTGTCTGTGGCAGTGTCTGTTACCACATCAAAACCTAACATCATAGCGGCACCAACAGTTTTGTTGCCAACTATACCATCAGGCTCAAGCTGCACCAATGATTGAAATTTTTGAGATGCAATTTTCGTGTTTTCGTCAAAGTAACCATCGGCAGCTTCGCTCAATAATCCTTGACCGATCAGAAAGTATTCCCATTTCAATACATCCTGATTTTTGTCTCCTATTCGAATTGTTTTCATGATGAATTTTTGCCTTCAATTGTAAATTAACTTTTTGTTCTATCTATAAAAAATGGAACTTTTGTTTTCAAATGATAGGAAACTACTATTCGAAGGGTTGTGCTTTGGTCGTCAATAGAATTGTTGTGCCCTTATTTATAAGAGATTAGAGTTTAGTTGGCTGTTATATTAAGCACGGAAGTAAATTCCTAAATAGTATACACTATTTGAACTTTTCTATGTTGACTTTGAATTCCTCGTAATTTACTTTCTCAAGATTCGATTCTATGAATTGCTTCAAATCCTTTTCTGTTTCCTGATGTTTCATCATCTGAGCAATTTGTTGCAAAGCATCGTTCACCGTGTGATCTGTAACACCCAATCTTCTGGCAGCATCCATTCTGCTTTTGATGCCATTGTTGTTGCCAATCAAATCGATCATTGAAGCTTTTACCCAATCATCCTCAATCGATACCGGTGAGTTGGGAACTTCTTTTGTTTTAGAAAATGAGATTGTTGAACGGGTCTGTCCTTTTGAGCTCAATAGTATCAATTGGTCATGTTTAAAAGTGGTTACCACACTGTCTACCTGAATTTTTCGGCTGATTTGATGGATGATGTTATCTGAAGAAATTACCCCTGGTCTCAATGTGCTTATTTCAGCTAAAATGGCAATACCATAATGCAACATCGGTGGAGGGATGTTGTTGGATAATTCTTTTAAACTGAAAATTCCTTCATTCAATTTGATGCACTCAATATCTGAATCCATTTCCGGTCCAACATAAGTACTTTCATAAAGTTGAATCAGTTCTTTGAGTTTGGAGTCATGTTCTTTTTTTTCACCGATGCTGTACAAATAGAAACTCAATAACATCACCATAGGGTTGTTCCAAGGTGCTTGAGTAAAGTCGTGTTTGATCAAAAAATCGCCCACGTGCTTGTCTTGTTTAAACAGCTTGAGGTAAAGTATGTCTATGATCTTTACTTCCTCCGTGTCATTCCTGAATGAATGGTCTGATACAAAGATTCTTGCGGTGTTGTGTGCAGGTAATCCGGTGCTGATGTCAAATAAACAAAAGAGTTGCGTTTGTTTGTGTTTGTATACACGCAAAACAGAAATCATCGGATTAAGGAAGTCTGATTCATCTTTTAAGTAATATGTGCCTGATGGCAACAACACATTGAAGCACATCCAACCGGTTTGAGGATTGATCTCAGCATCTATAGGCTGAAAAGTTTTGATTTCACAAAATTGTTTGTCCAACAAACTCAATTTTAAACGTTGATGAAAATTTTCGTTGTTGGGATTTAAATCGTGTAAGCTTGAAAATCTATAGAATAAAAACAAAGATCCTTCATCTTGATTTTGGCCAACAGGTATTTTGGTTTTTATCGATAGACTTTCCTGCATGCATGGATATGTGTAATATTCATGCGAAGTGTAGTAACCTTCTATCAATGCAGAAGAATAAAACACAGGAGGGTGGATGATGACATCGACGTTGTCATCCAATTTAACTATTTTTTCTTCACCTGTAACGCCATCTATTTCACTTTTTAAAGTATACAAACCTTTGCTCAATTCAATGTTCATTTCACTGTAAGTGGTATGAATCAGATTGTCAGCAGCATCAAACAACTTAATTTTAAGAAAAGGTCCGGCAGAGGCTGATCTGACGCTGAGTGTGAATGTTTCAGAATTCTGTGTCATGTTGTTCAATGTTGATTTGAATTTTTATTGGCATTTCTTCTTTTGTTACTGTGTCTTGTATCAGGTACAAACCACTTTTGTCGAGTTCCATGGACCTTGTATCAGTGCCGGCAATTGTATTTGTAATTGGTTCTAATTTAGAATCAATGAGAACTATTTGATGGCCAATTCTGTTTGGGTTAAATTTGATGTTCAGTATTGTTTTCTTTGGTTCTAATTTCTGAATCACAGTATCTGCATCCAAGCCATCTATGATCTCTACCCTTTGCAATTTGTTTTCGAGCGCAGCATATTCAGATGTTTTTGAAGTGGTGTATTGTTTTAATCTTTGAGGCGTAATGATACCAGTGTCAGGATCAGCAGCCGCACCTTTCAGTCCTTCAATTAAAGCCATAGTGAAATAACTGTTATTGGCAGTTGAATTGATGTTGGTACTTGATGCTTCAAATGCAGGGTTGGTATAGTCAGTTGCATAAGCTATGAATTTTCTACACGAAGCTGTTTTATCTCCTGTGCCAATCGAAGGATTGGAAGGTGGTAAACCTTTGCAGCCGGTTAAACTGTTTCTACAGCAATCGAGCCAGAAGAATACTTCTTCGAAATGTCCGGTGTTAACTATGTTGTTGAGGTAGTCTCTTGAAGAAAGTGCTCTGATCCTGAACGTTCTCGACCAATCGGCCAAACACAGTGCATTGTCGTCTGGACTTTCACCAATGCCATGACCTGAAAAATAGAAATAGAACCTTTGGGCATTTTTGTTTTTTGAGGCCAAATCAAACAAATTTTGCATCTCTTCATCGACATGTTGATGTATGGGTTTTGAAGGATTGATGCCTGAAAGCAGTAAACGGCATTGAGTGTCAGGTATTTTACCACCATTCTTGCTCGTTAACCATTCTTTAATGTTCATTGCATCGGTGCAAGCTTTGTTCAAAGAGCTGAATCCCGGATAATCGTTTATGCCAATCACTATGGCGTAGTCATTGATGCCCATTTTTTAATTGTTGATGTGCCAAGCTAAACTGTCCAATGTGTACAAAGGACGGTCATTCTTGTCTGTATGGTTGTCAAAATCGCCGTGCGATGCCGCAACGCATCTATAACCTTCCGGCTGATCTATAGCTGAAGGCGAATAAGTCAATCTGCGATCTTTGTTTTGCATGAATTTTTGGATGTCTTTTAACAATGCTTCTTTGGCATAAGGACCTTGGGCAGTTATATGTCTTTGTAAGCCCAAAATGTATTCATCGTATCCTTCACCTTTTTCTTCCAGACAACCTGAAACAAAATACAAAAGCGAACGGGTATAGATACCGGGTATCAGCATGTCATTGCTTTCGAGTTCATCGCTCATGGTAAACATTCTGAAGTCCTCATATCTTTCGGGATGATCCAATATCTCGCTTTTAAATAAATCACATCTGCATGCAGGGGCTAGCAGTATGATCTTGCGGATTTTAATATTTTTAAAGCCTTTTGCTGCAATGTTTTTGAGTAGCTGGCATATCACTATGGAACCTGCGCTGTGTCCCACCAGATCTACTTTAATTTCAAAGTCTTCAGAGGCATCGTTCAGTTTTTGTAAAAAATATTGTCCGGCATGTTGGTTCAACCCATCTAATCCTGCATTGTCCTTGAACATTTCTTCGGCCTTGTTTTTCATAGATGACCAAACCCATGAGCCCAAGTCAGCCACATAAAATTCTCTGAATATTTCTTCAATGACAGTTGGGTAATAACCATGATCCCGATTTTCGAGTATGCGTTTAATGACTCTGTAACCTATTGTGACCAATGCTTTCACAGCTTTTACAGTGCTTACAAGTCCTTTCTTTCCATCTTTAGGATCTGTTTCGAGCACATTTTCAGGATTCACTTGTTCTTTTTCAATTTCTATTTGATTCTCGAAGTCAGAATAGGTAGAAGATTCTACCATCACTTCAAAGTCTGCTTTCAACTCTCTTTGTAAATTGTTTGGGTCTGAAATCTCGAGCAAAACGGATGCTTTTGAATTGGGTGAAACAAAGTAATCTTCAAATGGTCTTGCTTTTAATAGTTCAGTTTCAAAATCCACTTTGTTTAAATTCAAAGCGCCTTTACCTCCAACGCTGATGCCAAGTTTACTGCCCACTTTTTTCATGACCATTTCCAGGATCATTTGAAACAATTTGGTGCGGTGCACAGTGCGTAAATTGTCTCTGAATGTCTCAATTAATCCGGTTTCCCAGATGAATGAATAAGGCTGTGCGGATGTGTTTGCTGAGTAAAGCTCATGCATGCGCAAAGCGGTACTCATACCTGAATTTTCGCTTACCAGGCCCCCGTGAAAATGTATCACCAAGTGATGGTTGTTATCGGTTTTCATTTTGTTCAACAAATCATCGACATGTTGGGGAATGCTATCATACGCCTGATTGCCGGAAGCTTTAAAGGTGCCGGAAGGTCCAATGTTTAGGTATTCACTTTTTTCCATTTGCCAATATTATCATATTAACGCCGTCTGTCAAGATTTGAGTATGCTTATTTTTTCAAATAGTTAAAAACTACTATCCAATTTTGAGTAAATTGAGAATAATTCAGGATGAAATTTTAGACCATTAAAATTTAAAACATTGAAAATAAACACCATCAAAAAAAATGATGATAATTTGACCGAATTTTAATGGATTTGTATATTAAAATTAACTAAGTTGCGTTACTAAATTGTTCGACGAGAAAATATGCTGAAGGGTAACAGTTGTTTTTTTTGTTGATGATTCTGTTCGGAGAGATCCGGCGGATACAATTTTTAAAAGCTAAAAACAAAAAAAGAAATATGAATTCACTGTTGCCCGGTGTACATGTCGATGCTGTTCATGCATTGGTAGTGAACGATCAATTTACGCTCAGAAAAGGTTTAAAATTGATACTCGAAAAATCCAATTACATTCCCAGTTGTGATACTGCTGAAAATGGCTTAAAAGCCATAGACTTGATGAAAAAACACCATTACAATCTGGTGTTTTTGGATTTGAACATGCCTGTGATGGATGGCACAACTTCTTATTATCACATGCGAAAGTACTTTCCGGGCTGTAAGGTCATCATTTTGTCGAGGTGCGATGAAAAACGCAAGATCATAGAATTGGTAAAAGCCGGTATTGATGGTTACCTGATGGTGGATACAGAAGAAGATGAGTTGAACAAAGCCATAGAGGCGGTGTTAAATGGCAACAAATATTTCACACCAAAAATTAAGCAAGTGTGGGATCATTTTGTAGGTTTAAAATTGGATGAGCAAAACAGTTTTTTCAATTCATTGTTGAGTCAACGAGAAATGGAAGTT
>DASWYG010000243.1:0-12571 GCA_036405075.1 Bacteroidia bacterium
CAAGGCTCAACAGCTGATCATTTTCCAAGGTTATACCTCAAAATGCAATAAATGGCTCTGAAACCATCTTTCCATCCAATTTTTTTACCTTCAGCATAAGTTCTTCCATAATAAGAAATTCCAACTTCATAGATCCTAATGCCTTTTATTTTGGAGATTCTGGCAGTCACTTCCGGTTCAAATCCAAATCGTTTCTCTTTAAAATTCAATCCTTTGATCAAGTCGGTCTTAAACATTTTATAACAGGTTTCCATATCTGTTAAGTTCAAGTTGGTCAACATATTTGAAAAAAAAGTTAAAAATTTATTGCCTATTGAATGCCAAAAAAACAAGATTCTATGAGGGTTTCCTCCCATAAATCGGCTGCCATAAACAACATCTGCAAATCCATTCAAAACCGGATTGAGGAGCACATTGTATTCTTGTGGGTCATATTCCAGATCGGCATCTTGTATGATCAAAAATTCGCCGTTTGCTTCTTTAATTCCGGTATGAATTGCAGCACCCTTTCCCTGGTTATAAGGATGCTTCAAACTCACAATATTCATTTCGGGATTTAACGAAATGTATTCTTTAATTGAATCTTCTGTACTATCAGTAGAACAATCGTTTACGATGATAATTTCTTTATCAAGTCCACCCATTAATTTAACCTCTTTTATCTTATCAAGAATCAAATGAATGGTTCTTGCTTCGTTGTACGCAGGAATAATGATAGACAACTTCTTACTTTCCATTTTTCTTCAATTTAAAATACGGGTTCAATTCGTATATCTTTTCAATGATCTCCACTACCTTTAACCCCTCTATCGCATTGGTTGTTATGGGCTCATTGCTTCTCAAAGCACCAATGACGTTGTTATAGAAATGATGGTGATTGGAGGCGGAACCTTGATGAGTACCATAATCATTTGGCGGTGCCGATGCTTCAAGTTCCGGCATATCATAGTCTTTTATATGACAATACTCAACCTTATTCATGTATTGCCCTCCAATTTTAATTGTGCCAAACTCAGCGATCACAGTGATGCTGCTCTCCATATTTTTGTCCCAAATTGAACTCGAATACCTTAAGCTGCCCATCCCCCCATTTACAAAATCAAAGCTAATTATTCCACTGTCTTCAAAATCAGTTAAATCATTGTGATTAAAGTCATTAAATCTAGCTTGTAAATCTTTTACATCACCAAAGACCCAATACATTAAATCGACAAAATGAGAGAATTGAGTAAACAAAGTGCCTCCGTCCAAATCACTGGTTCCCTTCCAATTCGAATTGCGATAATACCTCGAATCGCGATTCCAATAACAATTGATGTCTACCATGAAGATTTTGCCCAGAATGCCTTCTGATACTACCTTTTTCAGCCACTCTGCAGGCGGTGAATAGCGATTCTGCATCACACAAAAGACCTCCTTTGACACTTGATTCGATTTCAAAACTATCTTTTCGCCATCTGCCTTTTTCAAAGCCATGGGTTTTTCAATGATTACATGCTTTTGATGTTCAAGACCTGTTAAAGCATGCTCAGCATGCAGGCCATTTGGCGTTGCTACACAAAGTACATCAAACTCCGGACTTTCATCCATCATTTTGACAAAATCATTGTATTTATAAACTTCGTCTGAAATACCTTCAAAATCCTTCCCCGGATCAATATCACAAACAGAGATCAATCGGGAATTCGGGTTTTTTAAAATGGTTTCGGCATGACGTCTTCCAATATATCCAAAACCAACTATTGCAAAGCGAATAGGGTCATTCGGTGTGGTTGACTTCTTTCCTGTACTCATCTATATTGAAAGTTGCATCACACAAGTCGATGATGCGTTTTTGATGTGCAATAATAACGATTGTGACTTTCTGTTTCTTTAAATTTTGCAAACTTTCAAGAATGATGTCCTCGGTATGTTTATCCAATGCATTGGTTGCCTCATCAAAAAGCAACAAATCTGCATCTTTGTATAATGCCCTTGCTATGGCAATCCTCTGCTTCTGTCCCTCACTTATTTTTGAACCTTGTTCGCCCAGCTTGGTGTTCAAACCCTGCGGCAATAATTCTACAAATTCATCCAATCCTGATAATTGAATGACTTGTTTCATTTTAGACTCGTCATAAACCGAATTCAACGAAATGTTTTCATGCATGGGTTTGTTAAAAATAAATGGAGACTGGTGCACAAACCCTATCTGATTTTGCCAGGCCGAAGTGTTTTCGCCATTAAGCGTAACACCATCAATTTTAATTGTTCCCGACTTCGGCACAATGAGTCCTGAAACCATTTTCATCAAAGTACTTTTACCACTTCCACTTTGACCGACAATGCCAAAAACCGAACCTTTAGGAATTTCAAAATTGACATTATTGAACAAATGCTCATTTGAATCATCAAATTTATAAGATAAGTTGTGAATGCTGATCTTATCATCAAAATGCAGCGGTTTGCTGGCATGAAACTGATTGCTCTTTTTGTTGTGATACAGAAACTCGATGGTGTGTTGATGCAGTTTTATTTTCATCAATCCGATCAACAACCGATTAATAGCCGGCACCAATCTGAAAACCGAAAGCACGAAAACTGCAGCCAAAGCTCTTAATCCGGCCGGATTTTCAGAATAAAAATACCCATAAATGACCAAAATGATTACACCCGCCAAAACCACTATCTCATTAGCCCTGGCAGGAATTCCCTGATAATAGATGGACTTTAAATCGCATTCTATCAGGAACTTTTGCTTTTGTAAAAAGTCTTTAATGAAAAAACCGGATGAATGGTTCACTTTAACATCTACCAAACCATTTACACCAATGTTCAAGCTTTCTATGGTATCCTCTCTTCTGCCTTTTGTTCTCTCACCTAAACTATAGATCTTTTGTTTTATCGTGCTATTGATAAAGTAAAACGCCGGAGCAGTAACCAAAATGATCATGAAAAAGATTGCCGGATTGAACCAAATAATAAAAGTTAAAATCAATATGATCACCAAACTCTCACCTACAATATTGACAAATGGTATCAATACACCCGTAGCAAAATAAACCGAGTTGAAATGTATTTTATTCAAGAAGTCGGTGGTCCCTTTGTTGATAATGGTTTCGAAGGGCTGGTTAATGATGTGATAAAAGGTGTTCTCGGTAAAATTCTGGACCAATTTGGTACAAAGTTTATGTACATTTCTGGTAATTAAAACGGCAATGATGTTTTTGATGATGAAAAAGAAAACCACCGACAATATCATTGCAATTAAGAATTGCGCCTCCATGTGGGATTTAAATCCAAATAATTTGTAGAGATATCTTAGTTTTCTGCTTTTCGCTAAAAAATCGCCATCAACAGCCAACATTAAAACCGGTACTACGCCAGCCAATGCAAGTACATCTGCAATTGAAACAAATCCCGTTAAAAATAGAAGTGTCTTTCCCTTTCTTAAACTACTTCTATCAAGCAAGATTCGGATGCTTCTTATGGTCTGTAAAATGGCATTTCTTTGTGTTTGCAAATTTAATTTTATATTAAATTGTAATTGATTTTCTTTGCAAAGGTAGAATTTATTGCCGAAAAATAAAGGTGTTTGAGATTACCCCAAAAGAACAATTACTTAAAAATGTGAGAAAAGGCTTGGTACAACCATTGCCCAACAAATATCCTTTGCTCAATTTTGAAAAAGACTTATTAAAGAAGCCATTGCTTAGAACAGATGAAAGTTTCATCAAAGTTTGGGTTGAAAATGGATTTTTTTTCAGTGTTTACAATGGCCCATTTGATCTTTTGCAACAAATCAGAAATGCCATAGTTCAATATAAACTTGGAGTGCCGGCTATGGAGGAAAAAATGCTGAAAGACCTTTTTCAGGAAAATGAAATGGCTTTTTTGAACCCGGAAAAAATGGACAGCACTTTGATCTGCAGTTTTTCTAAACTCGAAGTCAGCACAAATTCTCTCTATTTCAGTTCAGAATTTCAACCCATCAAATACTTCAAACAAACCTCTAACCTTATCCTTTATGGTAAGGCCAGCCAGATTGACAGCCCCGAAAACAATAAGTACTTCAGTGATCTGATGATCAAAAGCGATCTCAAGGTGCATTTGCCAATAGATTACCTTAAAAAATTTCATTCTGTTTTTCTTTTCATTGAAGAATAAACCTTAAATTTTAATTTAAAACCTGATTTTGGTCAGTATCCACGGGAATTATCTTTAAGTCTGACCATGGTCAGTATTTGAATATTTAAAGGATGATAAACTTGCCGAAAGTTTAATCATCATGCCCATTTACAGACAGGTTGGAAAAATTCCTTCTAAAAGACACATCGTTTTTCGTCAAAACAATGGTGAGCTCTACCATGAAGAGCTGTTCGGAACCGAAGGTTTCTCAGGCGTTTCATCATTAGTGTATCATCTCTACCCTCCAACCATGGTAAAAGACCATGGCACACCATACAGTGTTAGGCCAGAAATAGCAATAGAAGACAATTTACAAGCTAGAAGTTACTCCGGATTTGAAGTAGAACCTCATGATGACTACATTCAAAGCCGAAAAGTCCTTTTTGTTAATGATGATCTCCACATTGGACTTGCTTCTCCAAAAAATGGCACCGGTGACTATTTTTTTAAAAATGCCGATGCCGATGAACTGATCTTTGTTCACAGAGGTTCAGGAACTCTAAAAACCATGTATGGATCAATTGACTTTGAATATGGAGACTATATTGTAATTCCTCGTGGAACAGTATACAGTGTTGAGTTTGAAAACGAAGACAACAAATGGCTAATAGTTGAGTCATTTAGCCCTATTGAAACACCTGCTCGTTATAGAAATCAATACGGGCAATTCATGGAAAACTCTCCGTTTTGCGAAAGAGATTTCAAACTTCCTCAGAATCTTGAAACCCATGATGAAAAAGGCGACTTTAAAATTAACATTAAAAAACGAGGACTGATTTATCCTTACACTTACGAAACACATCCTTTTGATGCCGTAGGATATGATGGATGCAGCTACCCTTATGCTATGTCCATTTTCAATTTTGAACCTATTACCGGTCGCATTCACATGCCTCCTCCTATCCACCAACATTTTCAAGGCAACAATTTTGTTATTTGTTCTTTTGTGCCAAGGCTTTACGACTACCATCCTCAAGCTATTCCGGCCCCATATCACCACAGCAATATTGACAGTGACGAATTGTTGTATTATGTAGATGGTGATTTTATGAGTCGAAACAACATAAAAAAAGGACAGATCACTTTACATCCTGGTGGAATTCCTCATGGACCACACCCGGGAGCAATTGAAAGAAGCATTGGTAAAAAAGAAACCGGCGAATTGGCTGTAATGATAGATCCATTCAGACCTGTAAAAATTACCACTGAAGCATTGAAAATAGAGGTCGCCGACTACTACAAATCATGGTTGAGCGCACCAGTAAAAGAAAACGCATTAATTTAAAACATTAAGAAAATGAATACGACAGACTTAAGAAAAGTTGAGAATTACAATTATTCGGAAACAAAAAAAATCTTTGAAAAAGCACAAGACTTTTTACCAATAAATGGCACTGATTACGTGGAACTTTATGTTGGTAATGCCAAACAGTCTGCGCACTTTTATAAAACAGCATTTGGATTTCAAGATCTTGCCTATTCGGGTCTTGAAACTGGCAGAAAAGACAGTACCTCTTATGTGCTTCAACAAGGTAAAATCAGACTGGTTTTAACCACACCTTTCGATACCGAAAGTGAGATGAGCAAACATTTGGCAAAACATGGAGATGGTGTTAAAGTCATTGCATTGTGGGTAGATGATGCTTATGATGCGTTCAAGCAAACTGTAAGTCGCGGAGCAAAACCTTATTTAGAACCGGAAACCATTAAAGACGAAAATGGCGAAATAAAACGATCAGGTATTCATACTTATGGCGATACTGTTCATATTTTCATTGAGCGCAAAAACTACAAAGGACTTTTCCTTCCCGGATACGAAAAATTTGAGAGTGAATATTCGCCTATTCCAACCGGTTTAAAATACATCGACCACATGGTGGGGAATGTTGAATTAGGTTCCATGAATGTTTGGTCTGATTTTTATGCAAACGTGATGGGATTTGCAAACCTTGTTACATTCGATGACAAAGACATTTCTACAGAATACACAGCTTTAATGAGCAAAGTGATGACCAATGGCAATGGATACATCAAATTTCCAATCAATGAACCTGCCATTGGTAAAAAGAAATCTCAAGTTGAAGAGTACCTCGATTTTTATAATGGTCCGGGTTGCCAACACATAGCTGTAGCAACTGATGACATAGTGTTCACCATTTCAGAAATGAGAAAAAGAGGTGTCGAATTTTTATATGTTCCCGGAACTTATTATGACACCGTAAAAGAACGTGTTGGTATCATTGAAGAGGACTTGGAAGAATTAAAAAAATGGGGAATAATGGTAGACCGCGATGAAGAAGGATACTTGCTTCAAATTTTTACAAAACCTGTAGAAGATCGTCCAACATTGTTTTTCGAAATCATCCAGAGAAAAGGTGCCAAATCTTTTGGTAAAGGTAATTTTCAAGCGTTGTTTGAAAGCATAGAGGCAGAACAAGCAAGAAGGGGTACATTATGATGAAAATACCAAATCCCATTAATTTTAAAAAATGGGTCGACGAAAACAGACATTTGTTAAAGCCTCCTGTCGGCAATCAAGTCATATATAAAGATGCTGAAACCATAGTGATGGTGGTAGGCGGACCCAACAATAGGAAAGATTTCCATTTCAATGAAGGTGAAGAATTCTTCTTTCAACTCGAAGGAGATATGCAATTGCCAATCATAGAAAATGGTGTTAAGAGAATAGTTGACATCAAAGAAGGTGAAATATTTCTGTTACCGCCCAAAACCCCTCATTCTCCTCAAAGGAAAGCCAATACACTTGGATTGGTGATCGAAAGAAAAAGAGCAGAAAATGAAATAGATTCTTGCATGTGGTTCTGCGAAAACTGCAATCATTTGCTGTACAAAGCAGATTTTCAATTAAAAGACATTGTGACACAGTTGCCTGAACTCATGCAATCATTCTACGATGATATAAAACTCAGAACCTGCACAGAATGCGGTACTGTAATGGAGCCACCAAAATTGAATTAAAAATGATATGAAACACGCCAGTATAATTGGGTCGGGCTTGGTAGGCTCGCTTTGGGCCATCTATCTCAACCGCGCAGGTTATAGAGTGAGCCTGTTTGAAAAAAGAACTGATATGAGATCTAGCAAAATATCAGCGGGTAAGTCAATAAATCTTGCTATTTCATATCGAGGTTGGAAAGCGCTTGATGCAGTGGGTGCGGGCGATATCATTCGGAAAAAAAGTATTCCCATGTATGGACGAACAGTGCATGGGTTGAATGGCCAAAACACTTTTCATCCTTATGGTTTAGAAGGCCAGGCTATTTATTCTGTATCAAGGGCTGATATCAATAAAACCTTAATGGATATTGCAGAATCAGATGGTATGACCGAAATTTATTTTGATTCGCAATGCACAGGAATTGACCTCGAAAAAAACATTTCGTATTTCGAAAAAAATAATACCGGTGTAAAGTTTGATATCAAATCTGATGTCATTTTTGCAACCGATGGTGCCTTTTCGGCTGTGAGATACAACAGCATGCAGAGACACGATCGTTTCAATTACAGTCAAAATTACATAGAAGACGGTTACAAAGAAATATTATTACCTGCAAATGCAGATGGTAGTTTTAAACTTGACAAAAACTCTTTGCACATCTGGCCAAGAGGAAGATTCATGTTAATTGCTTTACCAAACCTCGATGGCAGCTTTACCTGCACTTTGTTTATGCCACACGAAGGCCATAAATACTGTTTCAATCACTTAAAAAGCGTCGACGACATCAAACAATTTTTCATGGAAATGTTTCCTGATTTTTTTGAGTTGATGCCCGAAATAGCAGAAACCTGGAACAAACATCCAATTTCCTCTTTGGCCATTATCAGATGTTTCCCATGGCACATCAATAAAACAGTTCTAATGGGAGATGCGGCACATGCAACAGTTCCATTTTATGGACAAGGTATGAATGCCGGTTTTGAAGATTGCACAGTGCTCAATCACTTGATGGAAAAACATGGAGAAGATTGGGTTGCTTGTTTTGCCGAATATGAAAAGCTAAGAAAACCTAATGGTGATGCGGTTCAGGACCTATCTCTTCAAAACTATTTGATCATGAGGGATAAGGTAAATGACCCACAGTATATACTTCAACAACAACTGGAAAAGCGCATACATGAACTGTATCCTGAAAATTATCTGCCGCTTTATTCAATGGTAAGTTTTAGTGACATTGAATACCATACTGCTCTGGAACAAGGAACGAAACAAGACTTGGAGATTAAAAATCTGATTAAAAAATTTGGCTTAAAGCCCGGAATCAGCCAAATAGAAATGGACCAATTTGTACACGAACACTTCCATCAAGTACTTACTACTCATGAACAATAATGAAATAGAACTGCTACAGCAGATCGCAGAAAAATACAAATCCATTGGTCAAAAACATGAAGTCCATTTAGAAGGATTGATCCATGCAAACCCAATGACCTATTGGGACTACATACTGCCTGATACCTTATTGAGTCTGCAAATACAACGAACAACATTGCCTGATGAAATGGTTTTTATCATGTACCATCAAATCAATGAACTTCTATTTAAAATGATACTTTGGGAAATTGATCAGGTTTGTGAAAAGGCAATTCCTGCGGCTGATTTTTTCACAGAAAAACTAAGACGAATCAGCCGTTATTTCGACATGCTATCGTCATCATTTGACATCATGGGCGATGGAATGGAAAAATCTCAATACATGAAATTTCGCACAACCCTCACTCCTGCCAGCGGTTTTCAAAGTGCTCAATACAGATTGATTGAATTTTCTTCAACTGAAATCATCAATTTGATCGATCACAGGTATCGCAATGACTTTGATACAAAAGCCGGTTTCGATCATTCATACGAATACCTTTATTGGCAAGCAGCCGGAAAAGACCATAAAACCGGTGAGAAATCGACCTTGTTGAATTTGTTTGAAAAACGTTACAAATCCCTGTTTCTTGATAAAATGGCTCAATATGAAAAAGGCAATTTATGGAGTAAGTTCAAACAATTGCCGGAATCCGTTAGATCTGATCAAAACCTGATCAAAGCCATGAGACACTACGATTATACGGTGAATGTAAGTTGGGTGATGGCTCACTACCACGCGGCAGAAAAATACCTTGAAACACCTGGTCAAACTGCAGAAGCTACAGGAGGAAGTGATTGGAAAAAATACATGCATCCAAAATACCAAAGACGTATTTTCTTTCCTGAATTATGGTCAGAACATGAATTAAAACACTGGGGCGAGTTTGTAGATTAAACTCACTATAGATTAAATTTATTGCACTCAAAAAGTGCTATTAATCAAATAGTTACTATAGGACTGTAAAGAATTTCAGACACTATTCTTTTTTTTTGAAATAGCCGGATTTGCTACAGCCTCTCCGGGGGTTCTTGTCAATACAAATCAACGTATCTTTGCAAGGTGATTTCATACAATGTAAAGACACTTTCCAATGGTCTCACCCTTATACATCATGAGGACAGATTGACCAATTTATGTGTAACCAATTTATTGTACAATGTTGGTGCCCGGGATGAAGATCCTGAGATGACCGGTTTTGCACATTTGTTTGAACATTTAATGTTTGGTGGTTCTGTTAATGTTCCTTCTTTCGACACCCCGCTTCAAAAAGCCAGCGGTGAAAACAATGCCTTTACCAGCAACGATATAACCAATTATTACATCACACTTCCCTCTGAAAACATTGAAACAGCCTTGTGGTTGGAGAGTGACAGAATGTTGAGATTGGATTTTTCAGAAAAATCTTTGAATGTTCAAAGAGGTGTGGTTATCGAAGAATTCAAACAGCGCTACCTGAATCAACCCTATGGAGATGCCTGGTTAAAAATCAGACCGCTTGCCTACAAAGTACATCCTTACCGATGGGCAACAATAGGAAAAGAGATCAGTCACATTGAAAACGCTAAACTTTCTGATGTTGTTGCTTTTTTTGAAAAATTCTACAATCCTTCTAACGCAGTTTTGTGTTTAGCAGGAAACATAGGATTTGAAGAGGCCATTGAATTAACCGAAAAATGGTTTGGCGATATTCCTGCAGGTCCGGTCAATAAAAATCAATATCCGATCGAACCGATTAAAACCGAAAGAAGTGAATTGTTGATTAAGGCAGATGTGCCTCAAAAATCAATTTTTATGGCCTTTAACATGGTTGAAAGGACTCATCCCCTATATTTTGCCTTTGATCTACTTTCTGATGTCATGTCGGGCACAGATTCGTCTCGATTCATGAACAAACTGGTAAAGGAGCTAAAACTGTTCACACATATCCATGCTTATGTGAGTGGCGATATAGACAAAGGTTTGTTCATTGTAGAAGGGAAATTGACAGATGGCACCGATTTTGAACTTGCCGAATCATCAATTTTAGACATGTTTAAAGAAATATCCCAATCGGGCTTACCTGAAATGGAGCTTAGCAAGGTTAAAAATAAAGTGATTACAAGCAACTTGTTTGCAAAAACATCAGTCTTAAATAAAGCAATGGCTTTGTGTTATGCATACAGACTTGGAAACATTGATCTTATAAACACTGAGATTGATCTCTTAAAATCAGTTACTTCTGATATGATTTCACAAATTTGTACAACCTATATCTTAAACAACAGTCAAAGTGTATTGAAGTATTTACCGAATGAATAGACAAATTGCTCCCGATATTAAAACAATTAAATCCATTAAAACCGGCTTTCCTCTTGCTTCCGGCCGCATGTTTTTTATACCATCAGATGAAGGTGTTTTCAAATTGGATATTGTATTTCCAAAAAGTGGCTATGGTGTAACTGAAAATAAGTTCATTTCCAGCTATGCCGTTGATTTGTTGTTGAGTGGAACTGCAAATAAATCATCTTCTGAAATCGCTACCGAAATAGATTTCCATGGTGGATTTGTTTTCAAGAATTCCGACTTTTATACATCCTCATTGACCATCTATGGGATGAATGAAAAATTTCAAATTTTATTTGAATTGGTAAAAGAATACTATGAGAATTGTATTTACTCTTTAGATGAGCTAAACATCTTTAAAGAAAGAAAAATCAGCGAATTAAATATTAATTTAGGTAAAACAAGTTTTCTTGCAAACAGAGGAATCAATCAATTGATTTTAGGAGAAGATCACCCATATTCAAAACCGGCTGATCAGGACATCATCCGCTCTATTGAATCATCCCAATTGCTTGATTACAAAAAGAATAGACTAATAGAACCCTATTTTATATTCACAGGTTCAGCATCAACAGAAGCTGAAAAGGTGATTGAGAATTTAGGCTACAATTTAAAGACTCTTGTTACAGGGGATTTAAACGAAATCATTCCACAGGAAACAGCTGAAACTGAGAAAAAAATAATCAAACAGGATTCTACACAAAGTTCTATAAGAATGGGAAAAATAATGCCATCAAGGGAACATGAGGATTATTTTAAGATCAGCATGTGCAACTTGATACTTGGAGGCTACTTCGGTTCAAGATTAATGAAAAACATCCGTGAAGAGAAAGGCTTAACTTATGGCATACACTCATCAATAACTCCTTTTAAAAATTTCAGTTTATTTAAAATCAGTTCTGAATGCAATTCAGATCTAAGCGAAACTGTACGTCAGGAAATATACAATGAGATAAAAATTCTTCAGACTGAACTAGTTGGTCAGGAGGAATTGACCACTGCTAAAAACTATTTATCGGGTCACATGATGCGCAATTTTGATGGTGCTTTTAACATCAGCGATAGATTTAAGGGCATTATGGAATTGGACACAAAAGATCCTGATGCTTATTACAGAAATTATTTCAACACGATCAACAAAGTTACATCCGAAGAAATCAAAGAAATAGCCAACAATTATTTAAACATAAATACGTTAAAATACTGTATATCAGGTGCAAATTAAAAAGGCCCTACTCATATCGTTTTTCAGTTTATTTTTTTTCAATTCGTATGCTGTAGAAGGCAGGCCGAAGATGAGAAGGGCTTGTTTAAATAGAAGTGATTCAACTCTTGAATTACAATGGTATAGGCCATCAGACAATTGCAGTTCATTTACCAATTTTAATGTTTATGGACGTTTCAATTCTCTTTCATTTTATGAGTTATTATACAGTTCCACGAACTACAATACAACCTCAATAAATTTGAAATTAAAGAACTTATTGAATTGGGAGTTCTATGTGGTGTACAGCAAAACTTGTAATGGTACTGATAGCATTAATAGTGATACTTTATTTGTAGACAATAGCAAGCCCTCGTATCAAGAAATTGATTCAGTGAGTGTTGATCTAGCAACACAAAAGATTATTATTGGTTGGACAAAAAACCCAACCCTTGATAACAAGGGTTACATCATATACAATGTCATTCAGAATTCTACGAAA
>DASWYG010000244.1:0-7549 GCA_036405075.1 Bacteroidia bacterium
CACAAGATGTTAAGCCAATAAGTATGCACAAGAGAATGAAAAGATACCTCATATTTAAAAGGGCACGCAAATTAGACCGTCTTGCTTAACATAACAACTCCATTACAATTAAATAATCCATAACTAATTAACGGTTTGAAAAAGCTCATAAAAAAATCCCGTTGCAGTTGAACGCAACGGGATTTTTAAAATGTTCTGAGTGAAAAGATTTACAGTTTTACTTTGAACATTGATTTATACTTAAAAATAAAAAAATTATCTAACAGAATAGTAGTATTCTTTATTGTTGATGGTGGCTTTTGCTGTAAGGTCACATCTGCCATCATTGAAAGGATCGTAGTCGATTTTAATGGTTTTGCCTGAACTGGCATTGGTCAATGTAATTTTACCTTTAATAAAAGTTCTGGCGCAACCCATTTCAACTTTTTTCACCAAAGGAACATCAATGCTTACAGTGAAATTTTCACCATTGCGATTAACACCTGATGCCTGACCGGTTACTTCAAACTGATCGCCTAAAATGCCCGCACCATTGTCTAATGTTTTGGTGATATTTCTTACACTTTGCCATGAAACAGTACCTTTATCATTTATTGCTCTTGCGTTGATGACTTCAATACGCAAGCTGTTTGCACTGGTTCTGGTCACTTTAAGTGTACCTGTCAATTTGGTTAAGTTAACACCGTCACTTCCTGCATAGAAATTATCTGCATCACCGGCTGAAATTTCTACTACTGAACTGTCCTGAAGGTATCTTTTGCTAATGCTCAGGTGAACAACGCCTGCTCTGTATCGACCATCATTGCACAATATACCTTTAGGTGTAGTGCTTTTCAATTGACCGAAATCGATGGTACATTCAACACCATCTCCATCGTTGAATGTGCTGTCGCTGAAATTAACAACTGCACCACTTGGCAATATGGTGTTACCGGATCTTGTGCGACTGTCATTACTTGAAAAATCGTCTGCAACATCAAACAATGAAGTGAATTCATTTTCAGCTGTAGAATTGTCTTCTGCTGATTCGATGGTTTCTAAGGTGTCTTTGGTGTCTTTTCTGCATGAAACGGTCAGAACGCTGATGCCTGCCATTAATGCAATTGAATAGGTTAAAAATACTGATTTCATTTGAGTATATGTTTGTAATGTGTGTGTCTATTGGACGGCAACTTTTAAAAAGGTTGCACCGATTCTTGAATTTTGTCAAGAATTATGCCACAAACCCTAGCAATTACTTCATCTTCCATGATCAAAGGAGGAGCAATTCTCATTTTACTTTCCGAAAAAAGGAACCAGTCGACAAGTAAACCTTCTAGCACACAGGCATCTATAATTTTCCTACAAAGTACAGCATCCTCAAATTCTATTGCCAACATAAAGCCGCTGCCACTAATGGATTTTATTGCAGGGTGCTTCAATTTCGACTTAAACAATTCAGATTTTCTTGGAACATCTAAATGTATTTTTGTTTCCAGCAGCAAATTCAATGCGGCTAATGAGGCGGCACAACTTACTGGATGTCCTCCAAATGTGGTGATATGGCCTAAAACCGGTTGATGCGTCATTACAGAAAGTATTTCTTTAGATGACACAAAAGCGCCCAATGGCAAGCCCCCTCCAAATCCTTTAGCCAAAACCAACACATCCGGTATCACATCAAATTGTTCAAAGGCAAATAAGCTGCCTGTTCGTCCATACCCCGATTGAATTTCATCAAAGATCAACAGTGCACCAACTTCATCACATCGTTTTCTTACTGCTTTAAGATACTTGATCTCACAAGGCAAATAACCTTTTTCGCCCATGATGGGTTCTATAAACACTGCAGCTGTTTCATGGGTGATACTTGCTTCTATTTGCTCAATTGAATTTTGATCCATAAAGGTAATACCGGGCAAAAGAGGCGTGAATGCATCAGAGAAAAAAGGATCACTCATCAAGCTGAGTGCGCCTTGAGTACTGCCATGATATGCTAATTTTTGGGCCGTGAATCTAAATCTGTCTGTGTATCTTTTGGCCAACTTCATGGCACCCTCAATGGCTTCGGAACCACTGTTTACAAAATATACGCTGTTCAGTTGATCAGGCAAAAGTGCTGTTAATTCTTTAGCCAGTAATACCTGAGGTGATTGAACCAATTCGCCATACACCATTAAATGTGTGTGTTTACGCATTTGTTCATTAACGGCATCAATGATTTCAGGGCGTGAATGCCCAAGGTTACTAACAGATATACCTGAAATGCAATCGATATAAACTTTATCTCCTGAATATAAATACACACCTTCAGCCCTATCAATCTGAATATTTAGTGGGTTATCGGAAGTTTGAGCCACATGTTGAAGAAAAAGGTTGCGGAGGTTGGTTGAAGGCATGCTACAAATTTAGGATTTCAAATTTAATGAGACACAAAGTAAATGAAGATATGAAAGGGCATAAAAAAACCTCTTGTGGTAAACAAGAGGTCTAAAAGTTAATAGTAATCTAAATGAGATTATTTCACTTTGCTTGACAGGTCAGCACCTGCTTTGAATTTCACAACTTTTTTAGCTGCGATTTTGATTTCTTTACCTGTACGTGGGTTACGGCCGGTTCTAGCAGCTCTTTTAGTAACTGAGAAAGTACCGAAACCAACTAGGATCAATTTGTCACCTTTTTTCAAAGCGCCGGTAGTAGCAGAGATGAAAGAATTCAAAGCTGATTGTGCTTGAGCTTTGGTTACTTTGGCATCATTTGCCATTTTGCTGATGAGATCTGATTTGTTCATAATTTAATAAATAATAAATGTTAATGTTTCTAATGAATTCGTGATGTCAAAAGTAAATTAAGGATTAGGAAAATCAAGGGCTCAGGCACTTTTTTTAAAGGAAAATATTAACATACAATTCACAATCACTTACGTTTCAATCTTGAAGCCTTCATAATTCGCTGAATTACAGCGTTTAACGAAATAGCGCCTTTATTCACTACCTCTATCAAGACATCAGCTTTTGCGTATGTTTTGCGCCTTTTTGCATACAATTCTTTCAATTTTTCATTGATTTGAGGCTCGTTAAGACCCATAAACAAAGGTCTTCTGGTGACATTTTGAGCAATTCTGCGCCCAATTATCTCCAAATCTGTATCCAACCATATCACAATACCATTCATTTTCATCCAATCAATGTTGTTGTGATAGATAGGTGTACCTCCACCACAAGAGATGACATGATTGCCCATGGTTAAAGTAGAAAGTAAGGTCTCATGTTCCATCAATCTGAATTTTGCTTCTCCATTTTCTTCAATGATTTGTTTCACCATTTTTCCTTCATGACGTTCTAACATTTCATCGAGATCTTTAAACTGCATGTTTAAACTCTGAGCCAAATGTCTCCCAAAATGAGTCTTACCTGCTCCCGGCATCCCTATGATATACAACTTCATCATGACAATCGCACTCTGGGATCCAATAATACATATATGATGTCTACCAGGATATTGACCACTATAAATATAAAGGCGATCAACAACACGGCCCCCATTACCACCGGCAAATCACTTTGCTTCAATGCTTCGATGGTTACTTTCCCCAAGCCTTTCCAACTGAAAATGTATTCAACAAAGAAAGCACCGGCCAATAATCCGGCAAACCAACCACTGGAGGCTGTCACAACCGGATTCAGTGCATTTCTTAATGCGTGTTTCCTGATCACTTGAAATTTACTTAAACCTTTTGATTTAGCAGTTCTAATATAATCTTGCTTTAGTACATCTATTAAATTGCTTCTGGTCAACTGTAATATAATTGAGAATGGCCTAACACCTAAAGCAATAGATGGCAAGATGATGTGCCGCCATGCAATGACATGATCTCCTGTAGCAGGATCTATTTTAAACAAACTGCCCGTCATGGACAGACCCGTGACGTCTTTAATAACGAAGCCAAAAAACCAAGCGATGATGACTGCGACAAAAAAAGAAGGCAGAGATATGCCCAAAGTTGCAAAGGTGATAAAGAAACGATCGCTCCATGAACCGGGACTCAAAGCGGAAATGATACCGCCTCCAATTCCTAAGATCATTGCTATTCCCATTGCAAATACAGCTAATACTGCCGAACCAATGAATGCTTCAGACAATATATCACCAACAGAACGTTTGGAGAGATAACTTTTCCTTAAGTATGGCAATTTAAAATACAAATCTTTACTGTCGCTCAGATGAATGGCAATACCACTGTAATCTGGTGCAGGTTTGCTGTTAACAGATATCGGTGATAAGTCTCTTAAATAAATGAGTAGCTGTTGCGATTTGGGTAAATCAAGTCCCATTTCAGCTTTCATGGCAGCTTTGGTGGCCTCATCAGCTCTCTGTCCTGCTGTTATTTCTTCGGCAGAAGGGAACAATATAAACAAAGCGAATATCAGGAACACAACGCCTAGAAGCACTGCTACAGCCGATGCTATTTTCCTGAGTAAATATCGCATTTATTTTTTCATCAACTTCTTGATCTTATTGATGGAGGGTACACTTCTGCAACTCCATTTGTCGACAATGATACCATCGTGCCATAATATGACACCTGGATTTGAACGAACTATGGTCTTCAACAATGTTTCGTCACTGCTTCTAAAAGTAAAAGGCAATCCCATTGATGTTACCAAAGCATTTGACATTTCTGTTGGAGAAGAAGTAACTGCGTAAAAACCAATGCCGGCTTTTTTAGCATCTGCTGCCAAAGATTTGATCGCCGCCCAAGCGTTTGCATTTGCATCTTCCAAATGTGCAGACACGATCAAGATATTGAATCTTTTACTGTTTAAAAAAGTATCCGTCAAATCAATATCATTTTCACCCATTTTGACAAATCCAAAATCATGTATGGTAGATTTCCAACCCGGAATTACGATTTTGTCAACTCTGCTGTGGAAAGTCCATGATGTATCTTTTCGTGTGGCAGGGAATACAACTGAATCATAAGCATTGCCTTTTTTGTAGACCAATACATTGACGGTTGAGTCCATTACCCTTGCGCCCGGAGGAGGTGTCATCAACTGACGTATGTTGTTGCCAATCTTGTAAGGTAAAAAATCCCAGGCCGGTAGAAACATGTTGCAATAAATGGCAAAAATGCTGGAAGCCAAAGTGGCAACGATCATTGCATTAATACTGAACAAAGGAGAAAACAAAGGCACTATATGCTTGCGCCTGAAGAATATCACCAGTATTAAAGCCAATAAGACAATATCTTTATAGAATGAGACCCAAGGTTTGAGTTTTATAAAATCCCCAAAGCAACCGCAATCAGTTACTTTATTATAATAAGCGCTGTACCAGGTGAGGAAAGTAAAGAACACAATCATGGCCAGTATCAGCCAAGTCATGATCTTTGGTTGCCAACCGATCAATATAGCAAATCCAAAAATCACCTCCAAAATACACATGATGATAGAAAAGCTTAAAGAGTAAGGTTTCAAACTTTTGAAAAATCCAACCCAAAAACTTTGCTTCACCACTTCGGTACTAAGATTCACCTTTTCTTCTATTTCGTGTTTGGTGAGTGAACTGAATTTAACGGTTTTGTCCATTACCTTTTTACCGGTATGCAACATAGTAACCGTCATATTCATCTCAGGCATATTCACCGAATCGTCCAATTCGTAGAAATACGAATAAAGGGTTTCTGATTTTTTATTGAAGTAAATGGTGCTGCCAAAAGTTGAATCCTCATCTTCTTCAAATTTGGTCATCATCGGTTTCGATTGATTGATTTGAAACTCAAATACATTTTCGAGTTCATTGACAGTAAATGCGCAACTGTCTGCTATTTCGTATTCAGCATTGGTAATTTTTACAACAATAGAGTCATAAGGTTTTGAAAAACTGGACGAAAAAACATCGAAATATTCATTGAGTTTGATACCAGTTCCTTTGGGATCATTGCTTTTAATAATACCTGAGAAAATGAACAGCAAGCCTACTAATATTCTTGCTATTGTCGTTATTACTTTCATGTTTATGCGTTAGTGTTGTTTAGGTTAATCAGTGCGAAAATAGAATAGTTCATCATGTCGCGGTAATTGGCGTCGATTCCTTCGCTCACCAAAGTTTGTCCGGCATTGTCTTCTATTTGTTTGGTTCGGTTTAGTTTCATCAGAATCAGGTCGGTGAAACTGCTGCTTCTCATTTCTCTCCACGCCTCACCATAATCGTGGTTTTTTTTGATCATGAGTTCGCGGGTCATTTCAGCTTCCATGTCATATAAAGACATGATCTCAGTATGTGAATATTCGCGATTTTCTTTGTAATTTTTCAATTGTATCAAGCCTATGATGCAGTAATTATAGATGCCAATGAATTCGTCGGTAATGGATTCTCCAACTTTAGACTCTCCTTTTTCTTCAATACTTCTAATTCTTAAAGCTTTGATTAAAATTTGATCTGTAATGCTTTTAGGTCTGAGAATGGTCCAAGCAGTGCCATAGTCTTTGTTCTTACTTTCAAAAAGCTGTCTGCATTTTCCTGTTTCTCTGTTGTATTGTTGAAGGGTATTGTTCACTATTTCTTTTAGCTTGATTACATTTGCAAATATATTCAATGTTGGCAGAATTCAAACCCCAAGTTCTCAAAACGAAAACCCGCACCTTATTGATTGAAAAACCAATGGTGATGGGCATACTGAACACTACCTCCGATTCGTTTTATGATGGAGGCAAATATCATACCATCGAAAATGCATTGAAACACTGCTCAGAAATGTTGGAAAACGGAGCAGATATCATAGACATAGGTGGACAAAGCACAAGACCAGGTGCAGCAATGGTTTCAGCCGATTTTGAACAATCCATTACCGCTCCCGTCATAGAAGCCATAATGAAACATTTTCCACAAACCATTATCAGCATAGACACTTTCAGGGCATCAGTGGCCAAAGCGGCACTCGATGCCGGTGCAGCCATGGTAAATGATGTAAGTGCAGGCGACGACGATCCTGAAATGCTTACAACCGTTGCCAAATTTGATGTTCCTTATATTGCCATGCACAAAAAAGGGATGCCGGCAGACATGCAAAATGATCCCAAATACCAGGACGTCACTTTAGAAGTTCACAATTATTTCAAAGCAAAATTAATAGAAACACAATCCGCCGGAATCAGTCAAACCATTATTGATCCGGGCTTTGGTTTCGGGAAAACCATGACCCACAACTACCATTTGCTCTCTCAACTTCAATCCTTTCAATCTTTCAATCTTCCAATTTTAGTAGGAGTTTCGAGAAAATCCATGATATGGAAATTGCTTTCTGTTGACCCTAAAAATGCACTCAATGGCACTAGTTCGGTGAACACCATTGCCTTATTGAACGGAGCACACATTTTGAGGGTGCATGATGTAAAAGAAGCCGTGGAGTGTGTAAAAGTGGTTTCAATGTTGCGAAAGTCCTTATAAACAGGGCTCTATAAAATGTTTTGCTTGTCTAACATTTTTTGTTTGAATTATATAAACTAATTGATATATTTGCAGCATACTATGGAATCGATCATTGAACAATTTAAGTCTTACAGTC
>DASWYG010000245.1:0-6277 GCA_036405075.1 Bacteroidia bacterium
TGTGTACCTCGACAAGATCAAGCACATTTTTCCAAAATTGCGAGTGATTGCGCGTGGTAATGAATTCAAAGCCATAGGAGAGGAGCAGGAAGTCGATTCATTGATGAAAAAAATGGATCAGTTCGTATTGCTAATCACCAAAGGCAGAGAGCTAAATGATTCTCTTTTGGGAGAAGTTTTCGGAAAGGACATGCCTGTTATCGATGATTTAAAAGAAAATTCTTTGGAAAACGACAATACAATTTTGTTTGGCAACAATGGCAAACCTATAAAAGCCAGAACCGCCAATCAGATCAAGTTGGTTAAGGAAATTGCCAAGAATGACATCGTTTTTGCCCTTGGGCCCGCTGGTACAGGTAAAACCTATACTGCAGTTGCTGTGGCAGTTAAGGCGCTGAAAAACAAAGAAATCAAAAGGATCATACTGACTCGACCAGCAGTTGAAGCCGGAGAAAGTTTGGGCTTTTTACCGGGCGACCTAAAAGAAAAGATCGATCCATATTTACGTCCATTGTATGATGCATTGGATGACATGATTCCTGCTGAAAAATTAAAGCAATACCTTGAGAACAGAACAATAGAAGTAGCTCCTTTGGCATTTATGCGCGGAAGAACTCTCGACAATTGTTTTGTGATTTTAGATGAGGCTCAAAATACAACCGATCTTCAAATAAAAATGTTTTTAACCAGGATGGGGCCATCAGCAAAAGTGATCATTACTGGTGACTTGTCGCAGGTTGATTTACCGGCAAAACAAACCTCAGGACTATTGAAAGCAACCAGAATTCTTGAAAAAATAAAAGGTATTAGCATTGTAAAACTAAACGTGGATGATGTGGTCCGACACCGTCTGGTGAAAGAAATCATCAACGCTTATGAAGCTACCCCAAAAGATACAGATAGTTCTAAAAACTAGACAGCATTCAAAAAAATCATTTGTAAGAAGCGAAAGAATTGTATTTTTGTTCTTCGTTAGAAAAAAAAATGATGCAATCGATGACAAAATTTGAAAAAGGGTTAATGGCCACCAATTTCTTCTTTAAAGACCAAACAAGTTTTTACAGAGGTAAGGTGAGAGATGTTTACACAATAAAAAATGATTATGTGGCAATGGTTGCTTGCGACCGTATATCAGCGTTTGACCACGTATTACCTAGAGCAATTCCTCATAAAGGCGAAGTATTGACTCAATTAGCTGCGTTCTTTTTAGATGCTACAAAAGACATAATTCCTAATTGGAAATTAGCAGTTCCCGATCCCAATGTAACTTTGGGGATCAAATGTGAGGCAATTCCAATTGAAATAGTGGTAAGAGGATTTCTTTGCGGACACGCCTGGAGGATATACAAAACCGGTGAAAGAATGATTTGTGGTGTTAGAATGCCGGATGGATTAAATGAAAATGACAAATTTCCTGAACCAATCATAACGCCTGCCACTAAGAATTCGGAAGGACATGATGAGGACATCAGTTTAGAAGAAATCGTCAACAGAAAGATCGTTTCTAAAAAGAACCTTGATCAAATTGCTGAATATGCTTTGAAACTTTATGAAAGAGGTTCGAACATGGCTGAAGAAAGAGGCTTGATTTTGGTGGATACCAAATATGAATTTGGCTTGCATGACAAGAAAATCACCTTGATCGATGAAGTTCATACTCCTGATTCAAGCAGATTCTTCTACTTGGATTCTTATGAAAAACTTCAAAAAGCAGGAAAACCACAAAAGCAATTGTCAAAGGAATTCGTAAGAGAATGGTTGATGGAAAATGGTTTTCAAGGATTAGAAGGCCAAGTCATTCCGGATATGACAGATGAATTCGTTGCTAGTGTCACTGATAGGTACACCGAGCTTTATGAGGCAATGACAGGTAAGAAATTTGAAGGTCGCGATTACAACGATGTGTTGAACACCATCGAACAAAATATCGTCGACACTATTTCTACCTTGTAACTATAACACAAAACTTTATTTTATAAATGAGATACATTTTACTAAGTATTTTCGTACTGGGTGCGTTTACCGGTATGAAGGCTCAAACTGTTAAAACGCATGCCGGAATGCAATACACCGGCAGCGGCAGTTACACCGGTTACAGGGACAACAAAAGAGACTCAGTATTGTTCTCTGCTCCTATGGGAATTGAAGTTGATACAATGGGTCGACTTTACGTTTCAAACGAGCACAACATCTTCTGGATTCTTGGTAATACTTGTTATTTAGCAGCAGGTTATATACTTGATCCTAATGAACCAGGC
Source organism: Bacteroidia bacterium (assembly GCA_036405075.1). Lineage (GTDB taxonomy): Bacteria > Bacteroidota > Bacteroidia > NS11-12g > UBA955 > JABMMZ01. Next base: position 2,259 of record DASWYG010000245.1, read on the forward strand.
GCAGCAGATAGTAAAGATTTTGCCGGTTCTCAAGCCAGATTTTCAAGACCCGCAGGCTTGGCCGTCAATCCAAAAACAAATGAAATGATGATTGCAGACCTTGACAACAATCAAGTTCGCAAACTCGAGAGATTCATCAACAAAGCCACTCAACAGGTGGTAACCACATTTGCAGGTGTTAAATTGTTGAATGGTGCACATTTGGATGCCGCAAACTCTTCAGCGAAATTCAATGGACCTGCGGGCATTGCCGTAGCACCTAATGGTGATGTATACATTGCAGACAGAAACAATCATTGCATCAGAAAAATATCTGGAGGAAATGTCACTACCATCGCCGGTAGTGCCGGAAATGCAGGACATGTTAATGCTACAGGAACTGCTGCCAAATTCTCGGCACCTTATAATGTTTTCTTGGATGGCAATGATCTGTTGGTTGCTGATTATGGCAACTCTGCTATCAGAAAAATCAACCTCACGACCATGGCAGTATCAGACTTGATCACAACCGGTTTGTTTGGGCCTAAAGACCTTTGCAAGGTTGGTTCTTCCATATTCATTGCAGAAGCACTTTGTGTAAAAAGATATGAAAGCAATGTGCTTTCTATATATGTAGGCAGCAATTCTCAACAAGGATATGAAGATGCAGATGGAACAGCAGCCAGATTTTCAGACCTAACAGGCATCGTTTACCACCCGGGCGATAAAATGCTTTATGTTGTAGACATGGGCAATAATGTGGTAAGAAGTATCAGTCCCAACGCCAGACCGGTTTGTAATTTCACTGTATCTACTACCAGTGCCACAAAAGGTCAAACCATTATCATGACCAGCACATCAGTTAATAAGCCTGATTATTTTAAATGGACCATTACACCTTCAAATTTCACACTTTTAAACAACACAACATTAAATGATAGCATTGTGTATGTTTCATTTGCGCAAGTGGGTACTTATACAATAAAATTATATGTTTCAAATAGCAGCGGACCTGATTCTTTGACAAAAAGCAATCACATTGCAGTAAGCAGTAATACGGCCAAACCGGTGGTAGATTTTATGGCGTCTAAAACAACACCTGATGTTGATGAAGTGATTTCACTGATAGATTTGTCAGCTAATACCCCTACAAAATGGACTTGGAGAATTACTCCCGGCAATTACATTTGGATGAATGGAACAGATTCAAATTCAAAAATTGCAAATATCAAATTTACAAATGGAGACAATTTCACAGTAACATTGATAGCCGAGAATACAGAAGGTGTTTCCAGCTTGACCAAAACAGAATACATCAAAGTGAACGGTACTTCTATCTTGTCTGTTCGAGATGAAAAACAAATTGTGGCCTATCCGAATCCTGCAACAGATTTCATCAATCTTAATTTATCTCAAGCTTCAAGCATTAAAATATTGGATGCTTATGGTAGAGTGGTATATACTTTAAATGCGGAGGCAGGCGAGTTAAGAATTGACATGAGTCAGTTTGCATCTGGTGCATACAGTGTAATAGTTTTCAACAATCAAGAAGCTCTTACTGGTAAATTCATTTTGAACCATTAATTTTATGGTTCGATATGATGAAGCAGAGTAAGGCTCTTGCCATCCTCAAATCCGGTAAGAATGTGTTCTTAACCGGATCGGCCGGAGCAGGGAAGACCTATGTGTTGAACAGGTACATTGAGTATCTGAAAGAGTTGAAAATACCAGTCGCCATTACGGCCTCTACCGGTATTGCGGCAACCCACATGAATGGCATGACCATTCACGCATGGTCCGGTATTGGGGTCAAAGATGCTTTGGGTCCCAAAGATCTACAGTTTTTAAAAGCCAAGAAATACCTCAACGATAAATTGGAGGAAGTTGAAGTGCTTATCATTGATGAGATTTCAATGTTGCACAAGCAACAACTCGATATGGTCGATATGGTGTTGAGATTTTTTAAAAAGAACGATTTGGCTTTTGGCGGCATTCAGGTCGTATTTTCAGGAGACTTCTTTCAACTTCCCCCTATTGGCAGACCGGGTGAAGAAAACAAGGAAAAGTTTTCGTTTATGTCTAAAGCTTGGCTGGATGCATCTCCTGTTATTTGCTATATCAGCGAACAATTCAGGCAATCTGACAATGAACTCAATCGGATACTAAATGTCATCAGGGATGGTAAAGCCGATCAATCCACCATGGATGCATTGACCAAAGTTTCAGGTCGTGTTCAGGATAGAAAATTACTCACCCGCTTGTATACCCATAACACGGATGTGGATAGGGTGAATTTTGAACATCTGACTCGTATACAAGCAGAATCTAAAGTATTTACCGCAGTAGTAAAAGGCAATGATAAGCTGAGAGATTTGTTGAGAAAGTCAGTCTTAACAGATGAAATATTAGAATTGCGAATTGGTACCAAAGTGATGTTCATTAAAAACAATTTCGAAAAGGGCTATATGAATGGCACTTTAGGTGAAGTTGTCGAATTTACTGAAAATGGATTTCCCAATGTGAAAACAGCTGATAAACTTATAGAAGCTGAACCGGAAGACTGGACCATTCAGGATGAACATGGGAAGACACTTGCCAGTTTCAATCAAGTTCCTTTGCGTTTGGCTTGGGCCATAACGGTACATAAAAGTCAGGGAATGACTTTAGATGCAGCTGAAATTGACTTGAGCAAAACCTTTGAAAACGGCCAGGGATATGTGGCATTGAGTCGACTTAAAGACATGGATGGCCTGTATTTAACCGGATTCAATTCCAGAGCATTGAGTGTAGATCCATTGGCACTAAGAGCAGATAGAAGGTTCAGAGAACTTTCAACTGAAGCAGATGCGAAATGGACTGAAGAAGAACTTGAAAAGTATGCCAAAGCGTTTGAATTGGCCTGTAGCAGACTGAATACTGAAAGTAAAAAAATCAAGAAAAAATCTAAAACTAAGGTCGAAAAGAAAACAACTTATGAGTTGACCGAAGAACTGGTGTTGCAGGGAATGAACATCAAGGAAATAGCCAAAGAAAGGGGTATAACTGAATCTGTAATTGTTGGACATTTAGAAAAACTAAAAGAGATTAAACCTGAATTGGATTTGCAATTGTATCAGCCTGATCCATTTGTGATGGCTGATATCCAAGCTGCAATCGCAACTCATGGGGATGATCTGAAAAATGAAAAAGGCAATGTTTCGCTTGGAAAGCTCTATGCTTCAATGGGACAAAAATACGATTACACCACCATTAAGTTGGGGCTGATATTCATTAAAGAGGCTTAGTTTTTTGAGTTTTTAAGCTCCAGATTTTGAAGTTTTCGTCTTTGTGTTGAAGTGTCCAAGTGCTGTCTATCGCACTTTCTGGCACATCGGCTCCAAAGGTCTTATTGAGCACTATGATGTGTTTCAATCCCAATTTGATCAAGGAATCGCGGTAATTTTTTCGGTCCACCTGATTTTCAAAAGCCACCCATCCTTTTCTGTGAGCAAAGTACATCGGAGTAGGAAAGGCGCCACTGTTGATCAGAACCAATTCGTTTCTCTCAGAACATTTATCCATCAACTGTTCTAAATTCACCAATGCTTGATTTTCTGGTTTAATGACAAAATCATCGAGATGGTTAAGAAATCCCTCAATACAAATTGCAGCGACAATAAAAGCACTGTATTTACCTGCTTTAAATTCTGTAACACCATAAGCACTTAATAAAGCCATTATTGGAACAAATGGGATGATGTAATAGGAGTGATGGTAAAATGTAAATCCGGATTTAAGCATAATGGGCACAAAGCCAATCAATCCGATTAAAAAAACATACTTCAGCTTTTGATTTTTCTTTTGATGGGCATGATACAAGCCCAATAAAAAAAATGTAAATCCAATGTATTTAATAGCAGTATCATAAAATCTACCCAAAGTTTCATTTGGGTGTGAGATCAGTTCCATGGCACCGGCTCCAAAACTTTTGCCCATAAAGAAATGCTTGAAACCGAATGTTTCGGTTAGGTATGGCACCCATTGATAATAGTACCAGTAAT
>DASWYG010000246.1:0-5802 GCA_036405075.1 Bacteroidia bacterium
TATTGGATGATCAAGGTAAGATCATTACCAGAATCACACACGAAATGACATTCATTGACAACAACAACAAACCAACTCAAATCAAAATCAATGGCACGGATGCTGTTAATGTTAATGAAAAATACCTTTACTCTTGCGTGAACAAACCTCAAGACTTTAATTTACAAGTTAGCTCAACCGGTGTGACTTTTAAATTCGGCAAGTACAATTCAGTGAATGCATCTATATATGACAACACTTCAAATTGGAACAAACCCAAATCGATCAGATTCTCATTTTCAGGTGGAGATTACGATAAAGCAATGGGTTTACAAGATTTGAAATTCACAGTAATTTCATCTCAAAAACCAAGCATTACTGTTACCGGAAATGTAAAATTCTGTCAAGGTGACTCTGTAAAACTGACTTCAAGTACAGGTAATTCTTACAATTGGAGCACTGGTTCTAAAACCCAAAGTATCACTGTAAAATCAAGTGGCGTTTACTCAGTAACTGTTGCTGATGCTAATGGATGTCAAGCAACTACACCTACTGTAACCGTAACTGTTAATCCTAATCCAACTCCTATTATCACTCAAGGCGCTGCTTTAAATCTTTGCCAAGGTGACACTGTGAAATTAAGTACCAGTACGACAGGTACCTATTTGTGGAGCAATGGAAAAACCACTTCAAACATTGCAGTTACCGCTGCCGGAAGCTACAATGTGAAAGTAACTGACGCCAATGGTTGCAAAGGCACTTCAAGTAACACGGTTGTTACAGTTAAAACTTTACCAACTGTTACTGTTTCTGCTTCAGGTCCATTAAGCTTTTGCCAAGGTAAATCAGTACAATTGACCGCCAGTGGAACCGGCAGTTATTTGTGGAGCAATGGTGCCAATACACAAAGCATCACAGTTAACAACAGCGGCAATTATTTCGTAAAACTAACCGACGGCTTCGGATGTAAAGCGACATCATCTACGTCTACCGTTTCAGTAAATCCATATCCGGTGCCAAGCATCACTGCCAATAAAGCTACTGTTTTTTGTGAAGGTGATTCAGTGACCTTAAGCTCTTCACCTGCCACTGTATACAGTTGGAGCAATGGTGCGAACACTCAAAGCATCAATGTAAAAACCGGTGGTTCTTACACCGTGAATGCTGGCGATGGCAATGGTTGTTCAGCTACTTCAAATCCAGAAGCTGTAACAGTAAATGCTTTGCCTACTCCTGTCATTTCAGCCAACTTCAATACATTGACCTCTAGTTTGAATGGAAAAATCGAATGGTTCTTGGATGGCAAACTGCTACAAGGTGAAAATGGACAAACATTGGTAGCTAAAACAGCCGGTGTATACAAAGTAAGTGTTACCGATGCCAATACTTGCACAGGTTATTCTGCTGAATACACCCATTCAATGGTAGGTATTCAAGAATTACAAGGTAACAATGTGAAAGTTTATCCAAACCCTAGCAGTGGTATCTTCAAATTAGAAACCAATGATTTTGATGGCAAATACATGGTGTTTGATCAAACCGGAAAAGTGATTGCCAGTGGTTCAACTTCTGCAGGACAAATTGATTTAAGCAATTTCGCAACAGGTGTTTATTTCTTAAAAATTGTGAGTGGTGATAAAGTTTATCACGCCAAATTGACAAAAGAATGAACACATAAAGTATGATTTAGAATAGAATAGACCTCCATAAGCTTAGACCCGGCAATGCAAATTGCCGGGTTTTTTATTGGTCATTCGTTTTTGAAATACCCATCAATTTATGAGGAAACAATACAATTTCAGACTGAATTACCTAAATTTGTGAGCCCAACAAAACAAATACCGCCATTTCAATGGCAAAAGAACTTAACCTGAAAACGAAATTTCCTCTAAAGACAGGATGTTTACTCCTAAGTCTTTTACTATTTGTTACCATACTCAGGGCCGATAACAATCCAATATCAATTCCATTTACCCTTAAATCTGCTGCCATTACCAGTGCCGGTATTTATAAACGTGATGGCACTCTGATCCGTACACTTTGGAACAATGTACAATACAAGGCAGGTCAGCACACTTATCTATGGGATGGCACTGATGATCTTGGTAAATTGGTGCAAGACACCGGGTATTTTTTCAAATTGATCAGTGGCAAATTTGTTTATACCTGGGAGGGTACCATTGGCAACAATTCTGACTCCATGACAGGCAGCTCTAAAATCAGAGCCTTTGAGAGATTTACCTGTATGGCAGCTTCGGGCAATTATGCCTATTATGGTATTGGCTATTCGGAAGGGGTTCCCTCCTGCTACAAATTGGACTTGAGAAAACCGGCCAATAAAATCAATATCCTGTTTTCAGACAAAAATGACATCGACCAGGAATGTACTCATGTGGCAACGGATGGCACTTTGGTTTATTGGGGAGGATACGACCCTTATAACCCTGCATTGAGTTTTGTATATGCCACTAAAACCAAAGACGACCTTGAACATACATTCTCAGCTGGCACCTCCTATGCCACCACTTACGGCAGAACTTATGCTTCAACCATAGATCTCACGATAGACAACAGCAGTGCTTTAATCAGCGGAATGGCTGTTCAAAACAATGGCAATTTTTTATTTGTCTCACATAAATTACTCAATCATATCAGGGTTATTGACAAAACCAGTGGAGAATTGAAACATACCATTTACAGCAATTTACCTGGTGAATTGTGCATTGATGGACGCAATCAGTTGTGGGTCATTGGTGGTGATGGCTTCGTTAGAAAACTGAATATACTAAGCGATGGCAATCTGCAAAACAGTAATGACTCAATTACAACATTGAATGAACCACTTGCCATTAGCACTAATTTAAGTGGCAACAAATTGTATGTTCTTGATGGCGCCGCATCACAACAGATCAAAACATTTGATCTCAATGGTAAGCTCATTGCCACATTGGGTCAAAAAGGTGGGTACATTTTCGACCCTAAAGTAGAAAACAATAAATTTTATTTCAGTGATTCAAGTACAGGATTAAGCAAACCTTTTATTGCTTGCATGCCCGATGGCAGCATCAGAGTTGGTGATGTAGGAAATGAAAGGGTGATGCATTTCGACAGCAATTTCAACTATTTGGATCACATCATGTGTTTACCGCATTCATACAGCATCAGTGTCGACAAGAACAATCCGGAAAGGGTATTCAATCAATTTCTTGAATTCAAAATAGATTACAGTTTGCCATTAGCTCCAAACAACGGATCATGGACTTTGGTAAAAAACTGGAGAAGGTATATACCAAGCAATTACTTTCAAAAAGACATGCTGGGCATTTTCAGACAAATGACCACTTTGAGCAATGGTTCGGCTTATTGTATACTCGACAGATTTGAGAATGGTATACGCAAACCTGAAATTATTGAATTGCCCCAAAATGGGCCTTTGAGGTTCACCGGTATCACATTGAATGATTTTGCAATAGACATCATTACTTCTGAAGGCGGTTTGAGAAGACTGCTTACTTCAAGAAATGTTGGAGACAGTGGCTATTGGGAAACACAATCCTTGAATCGTATTGATGCCAACGGTAATCCTATATGGGATCAAGCACTCATCAGTACAAGACTCCCTGTTATTAAGATCAAAGACCCGGCTTTTTCACATGTTGCATCAGCTGCTATAACATCGGGGGGGTACAATGTGGTGTTCAATGCCGAAAAAGAAAATACAGGTTTTCATTTGGGAGCTGTTAAAACCGGAACCAATCAATGGGCCTGGAAAACTTCACTTGCCACTCATAAAGATTATACTGGTCCGATGCCTAAAGATGGTCGGTTTGATATAGGCAATGGTGTTGTATATCCAGGTGGAGATGTATATGCTTTGGATCAGAACATTTTCTGGAATTACCACGGCGAGTTTTGGAAAAACTCTCAAACCAATATTTGGAATCATTTTCACGAATGCGGTTTGATGTTGGGACAATTTGGAGTTACCAGTCCTGAAGCAAGTGCAGACCAAAAAGAAGCATTTGCAAAAGGTGCAGGCAATGTATTTTCAAGTGCTTTGATAAAACTTGGAGATGTTTACTATCTGTATCACAATGATGAATCGGTGCATGGAGGCGTTCACAGATGGAAAATCAGCGGATTGAATACAGTACAGATTCAAAACATTGAGATAGAAAAACCAAGCCAAATAAAAAATGGATTGAAAGGCAGTTTTTTCAAAAGCAAAGATTGGGATCCAATTTTTAAGTTTACCGAAACCATACAATCAAATGAAAGGGGGTTAACCACAAAATTAACAGGCATTCAAAGTGATATCAAAACCGCTAGATGGAGTGGGTATTTAAACTTCCCCGAATCTGATCGGTACAGTTTGAAAATATTGACCAATTCAGGGTATCGTTTCTTCATTTCTGATACATTGGTTAAAATCGATGAAAACAATAATTTAAATGATTCATTCAATTTATTAGATGGTAATTTTGAAGCCAACTCATCTCTTAAATTAAGACTTGAATCATTTGATGGTAATGCAACTTTATTGTACAGTAAAAATGGTTCTGTTTTTAAACGCATACCTGATGAATGGTTGAAACCGGAGGAGTTTGATTCTGAATTAGGCATCAATTTAATGGAGGGTGTTTTCAAGAGCAATCAACCTGAGAACGATCATTATGGTTGGAAGGGAAATTTAGGCAAAAAATATTCTGTATTTGACGTCAAGTCTGGCATTAAATCCAATGGCAATGATATGGATCTTTCCTTTCAGTTCACAAGTGAAGACAGTAGTTTTGAAGTTTATAGAAATTTAAAAGGGTTTGTTCCCTGTAACAATTGGAGCTTAAGTGGCAATTTGGATTACAGTGGCAATTTTCCTGATTACAGTAGCAATGGAATTGATTTGGTATTAAAAGACACAAATGATAAAACCATTTTCATCATAAAAAATGAGTTGTTGATGTTAGAGGAATATGGCTATCCAACAAAGATCACATTCAATGGAGATGACCTCGTTAATAGGCCTTATGCAAAGATGTATGATCTGATTTCCAATCCCCAAACCTTTAACATAGAATTCAACTCAGGTAGAATAACATTCAAATTGGGAAGTTTGATCGCCTTGACTGCCGGCCCTTATGAATCTGGTGCCGACATGAATGCCCCGGGAAAATTGTCAATTCAATTTAAAGGCGCAACGCCAGTCTCGGGTAAGGCCATCAGTGTTTCAAACTTAAAATTATTTGGCAGTAAAAAATTACCTGTTTCTATCGATGGGCAATTAAAATTTTGCATGGGAGACAGTGTTGAGTTGCAATCCCCCTACTCTAGCGATAATCTTTGGACGTATGGGATAACAACAAAGGTAAATGTTGTAAAGAACACTCAGAAACTGGTATTGAAACACAATTCATCCAATTGCATTCAAACCTCTGACAGCATTGAAATAATGGCAATTGAATTGCCCAATGTTAACATTTACAAGCGTTCAGACACATTGTATACAGAATACAGAGGTAAAAACATTTGGTATTTGAATCAATCTGAAATTCAGAACAATGGCAATCGATTTCACGTCATAAAATCCATAGGCTCATACACAGTAAGAGGCATAGACAGCAATGGTTGTGAGCGATTATCTGATGAATACAAGATCGACATCGTTGACATTGATGAAATTCACGAAGATTTCATCTTAATTTATCCCAATCCTTGTCAAGGTATTTTCACTTTGATCAATCAAGGAGTTTGGGAAGCAACATTTAAGATCATGGACATTTTAGGGAATGACATTGAATCTGGTAAGATTGAAGTGAACAATAGCGT
>DASWYG010000247.1:0-4121 GCA_036405075.1 Bacteroidia bacterium
CACATGTGCGTTTTTCGTTGGCCTCATTTGCCAATTCAATATCTTCTGCACTGGCAGCCAATTCGTTGCCGGTGATTTTAATTCTGATTTGGTGTGTGGTTTTGTTTGAGAAGTTGGCTACACGTTTAACAGTTTCCAGAAAATCTATGCGATTGATCAAGATAATGTTGTTGTTGTCCTGTGGAATTACAGCTTTGTAATCAGGATATTTCTCATCAATCAATCTACATGATAATTTTAAACTGCTGGTTGTAAAAAATACGTTTGATTTGTTGAAATCAATTTGAATAGGAGTCACATCATTGGTCAATGATGACTTCAGCAAGTTTAAAGCTTTTTTAGGTAAAATGAAGTTGTGTTCCAAACCAGGTTTGATGTCATTACGAGTCAATTTTACCAATCTGTTTGCATCAGTTGCAACAAAGTTTACACTGTCATTGCTCAATTCAACAAATACACCGGTTAAATTCAATCTCAAATCGTCGTTGCCGGTAGCAAACAAAGTTTTTGATATGCATCTCAACAAAACGTTTGATGGCATTGAAAACGAATTTTCAGAATCGATCTCTGGTACTTTTGGGAAATCTGCACCACTTTGTCCTGCCAATTTATATCGACCAAAAGCTGTGCTCAGTTCAATGCCAAATGTGTCTTCATTTACTGTAAATGTAATGGGTTGCTCATTGAGCATCTTTACAGTGTCTATCAGTAATTTGGAAGGTATAGCAACCAAAATGTCTTCTTTTGATTCAACTTTTAGGCTCGTAGACATTGATGTCTCAAGGTCAGTTGTAGAAATGGTTAAATTCCCACCTTTAATGTCAAACAGGAAATTGTCAAGAATCGGTAATACCGGTTTCGAAACAATTGCTCCGCTGACTTTCGTCAAATGCTCTAATAATTCAGGCGCCGCTACAATAAATTTCATAAGAATTTTAATCGGTTATATAGTTTGCGAAAGTAGACACAGCCATCAAAGGTATATTCACATAATTTTGTGTTTTATTAACAAACCCTTGTGCCGCCTATACATTTATACTGCAACTTTCTCCTGTTTTTTTTAAAGAAATAGATTGTTCTATTATTTTTAGTTAATAGTCAAATATTTTTCCGGGATTCAATATGCCATTGGGGTCAAACGTGCGCTTAATACCCTTCATCAAATCGAAATGTGCTTCTTTCATTACAATGTCCAAATATGATTTTTGAACCAAACCAATACCATGTTCTCCACTTATGGTGCCACCAAACTGTTTGCACATCTCAAAAATCTGGCGAATGGCTACAGGTAGTTTCTCCTCCCAGTCATTATCAGACAAATCGTTTTTTAGTATGTTGATGTGTAAATTGCCATCGCCTGCATGTCCGTAGCAAACTGCTTCAAAGCCATATTCTAAGGCCAGGTTCATCACACCTTCATACAAATCCGGTAAATAACTGCGAGTTACCACTGTGTCCTCTTCTTTGTAAATGGAATGTTGTTTGACAACTTCACCAATAGATCTTCTGATTTTCCAAAATTTCTCTTTTGTTTCCGAATCTTCTGCCAACAATACATTTATAGCGCCGTTCTGTTCCAATACTTCATATACTTTTTCGCATTGAGGCATCAGTCCATTTTCATTAAAATCATCAACTTCAATCAATAAATAGGCAGCTTCTTCACCTTGTTCGAAAGACAGATTTTGTTTGCTAACCGATAATTGAACACCTTTTTTATCCATGAATTCCATAGCACTTGGCTGTACACCGGCATTAAATACTTTTGAGACACAGGCGCAAGCTTGTTTTGCTGAACCAAAAGTGGCAAGCATCAATGATCGAAAAGGAGGGTAGGGTAAAAGTTTAAATGTAATTTTAGTCACTATGCCTAAAGTGCCTTCGCTGCCTACCATTAGTTGTGTGAGGTTGTATCCGGTTGAGTTTTTTAGCACATTGGCTCCGGTTTGAATGATTTCTCCGTTGGCCAATACCACTTCCAGATTCAATACATAGTCGCGGGTAGTGCCATATTTAACACACCGGGGACCTCCACTGCTGTGGGCGATATTTCCACCTAAAGTACAACTGCCTTTGCTTGCTGGATCCGGCGGGTAAAACAAACCCAAATTTTGTACTTCATTTTGAAAATGCTCATTGATCACACCGGGTTCAACAATTGCCTGATAATTTACAGTGTCAATTTTGAGTATGCGATTGAATCTTATCATACTCAAAACAACACCTCCTTTGATCGGTAAACAACCTCCACTCAAACCTGTTCCGGCTCCTCGGCAAGTCAATGGTATTTTGTATTCATTGCACAATTTGGCAATTTTAGAAATTTCTTCGACCGTTTCAGGCACTACAACCACATCAGGTTTGAACACAAAATCTTCAGTGTAATCTCTTCCGTTTGTTAAACGAGATTCATCGTCACTCAATACGTGCTCTGACCCAAGTATAGCAATAAGTTCATTGATAAATTCAGGGCTTATCTGCGAAAATGTCATGCACAAATTTAACCCTTTACAGGTGCCTGCTTCCAACAAATTTGCAACATTGTTGAAAGCGTTTTTTTAATTTAATAATTGTAAGTACGCGAATAGCTGAAACTGTCGACGTTCCAGGTTAATTTTACTTCTGCAACATCATATTCACTGTGTGTGTTGATCTTTGAAAGCCACGCTTCTTCTACCTGAGTTTCTCCGGGATTCAAGCTTGAATAAACCACATTGTCTGTTTCAATAATAACACCATTCTTCTTGATCTTAATGTAGGCCCAACATCCCATTTCAAGATTGGAATTGTTTTTAACTGTTAGTGATAAAGTAGCAAACGAACCGGGCTTTGCATCAGTTTTGGTGCAAGAAATTATTGAGAAGGCGTTACTGGCTTTAGAGTTGTCTTTGCTGCAAGAAAATAAGACGAGTGTAAATAGCAATAGGATTGAAGTTTTCATAAAAGCGAAAATTCAAAAACAATGCCACTCAATTCTTAAATTGGTAAACCCTCACATAATCAATCACAAAATCGTTTTTCAAACTTTCTATACTCTGATTTTTATTTGTGAATTCGGCCTCAAAGCTGTTGTTAATGATCACCACCATTTCGTCGTTCATCCATTCTTGTAACCTTTTGTTCAATCGGATATGTGCTACTGCCTTACCATCGGTATAGAAACGAATGTATTCGGGGGTCCATTCACAGGCATAAATATGGAAACTGCTGTCGGTGTCTTCAGGTAATTTGATCTTTCGGGTTAAAAAACCCCTTGATTTGCTGTCGTTTTGCCCATAGTGAATGGTAGCATATTGATTGTGTATGTTCTTGCCATCGGCTTTGCCATACATTTCAAAAATATCTATTTCAGGAGGCCAACTGTTAGCTCCGGTTAACCAAAATGCAGGCCAGGTTGCAGCACCGGAAGGGTTTTTGGAGCGGATTTCAAAATATCCAAATTTTTGCTTGAATGAAATGTCAGAATTGATCAGGCCGATGGCCAATGGAATCACAATATTTGAATCACCAGAAGGGAAGGTTTTCGGAGCGTATTGACCTTTTAGATGTAAATAACCATCCTCGGTGCTGATCATTTCTTTTGAATAATATTGGTGAGGATATCCGGGATGAAATTCGCCCCAAGCCTGACCCAATCGCCATTTTTTAGTGTCTAAACTGTCGAAATTGTCTTCAAATACCAAAAAGTATTTGTCCTTGAAATCTGCAGTGTCTGTTGCTGATTCCTTTTTTTTATTTAGTGAATATCTCAGTTTGAGTGTTGCATTTCTCAAACTTAAATTCTTTTTGAATTGATAAGTGCGTATTGTGATTTTCTTTGGGTCCGGATCTTTATGGGAGAAAGAGCTACATAAGACCATCATCAATACAATCAGACAGTATTGAATTAGATGTTTCATTTATTACCGAAAGATTCTTCGTAATCTTTAAATGAGGTTCTTATGACTTCATAAGCTTCGTCTCTGTCATAAGTGGCAGTAATGTTCACATGATTGCCTTCTTTATCGGGGTCCAATTTATAGGTCATAAAATAGTGTTTCAATCGACCCAATACTTTTGGTGTTAATTCAGAAATATTTTCAATGGAACCATAAATGGCATCGTTCTTAAGAACTGCAATG
>DASWYG010000248.1:0-5161 GCA_036405075.1 Bacteroidia bacterium
GTTTTAGGTTTAGGATGACGGCAATTGTCGCACATTTTGTTACAATTGTCTTCATCGAATACTTCACCGAAGTAATTGAGAAGTGTACGCCTTCGACATTGAGAGCTTTCGGCAAATGCAGAGGTTTCATCAAGCAAGAGTGTACCGATTTCTCTTTCGGCCACTGGCTTGTCTTTCATAAACTTCTCTAATTTTTCTATATCGCTTGGATTGTAAAACAAGATACAATCGCCTTCAAAGCCATCTCTGCCGCCTCTGCCGGTTTCCTGATAGTAACCTTCAAGACTCTTGGGAACATCGAAGTGAATAACGAAACGTACATCGGGTTTATCGATACCCATACCAAAAGCGATGGTAGCGACAATCACATGACATTCTTCCATGAGGAAGGCATCTTGGTTGTGCACCCTTGTTTTGGCATCTAAGCCAGCGTGATAAGGCAAGGCTTTAACACCGTTCAAAGTGAGCATTTCAGCTATTTCCTCTACCCTTTTACGACTTAGGCAATAAATGATACCTGACTTTTCGGGGCGGTTCTTAATGATCTGAATGATGTCTTTAAACACCCTTTCTTTACTGCCTTTGGGGCGAACCTCGTAATAAAGATTGGCGCGGTTGAAAGACGATTTAAAGACCTTTGCTTCGCTCATTCCCAAATTCTTTTGGATATCGCTTTGTACTTTGGGGGTAGCAGTAGCTGTTAAAGCAATCATGGGAACATCGTTAATGTCCTTGATCATCTGCTTGATACGCCTGTATTCAGGTCTAAAATCATGTCCCCATTCACTGATACAGTGAGCTTCGTCTATGGCAACGAACGAAATTTCTATGCTTTTCAGAAACTCAATGGTTTCTTCTTTTTTAAGGGTTTCAGGGGCCACGTAAAGCAATTTTGTATTGCCTGTGGCCATGTCATCCTTCACTTTGGTGATTTCGCTTTTAGAGAGCGAAGAATTCAAAAAGTGGGCAATGTTATCATTTTCTCCAAATCCTCTAATACTGTCGACCTGATTTTTCATCAAGGCAATGAGAGGAGAAATGATGATTGCGGTACCAGGCAGCATTAGAGCAGGCAGCTGATAACAAAGCGACTTACCGGCACCGGTAGGCATGATCACGAAGCAATCCTCTTTGTTCAGTACACTTTCTATTATCGCTTCCTGGTTACCTTTAAATCCGTCGAATCCGAAAAAGTCTTTTAACGCTTGTTTAGCATTCATTGGCTTCTGCGCTATACTCATATCCCTTTATATTACTTATGTTTTGTGTGCTTAAATTCAGTACACTAAATTAATACCACCCCACCCACATTACCAAATCAATTTAAAAAAATTTTTCATATCGAAAAATGGCGTTATTTTGCGGAACTTTTCACGGAAATGATGCAAATGAACAGCGAGAAATCCATGGATATCATACAGTATGGTAAAATGTGTGTTCAGGATGAATTAGAAGGCCTTAAGGGCATGGTGGATCGCATAGATGAGTCTTTTGCAAAAGTGGTTCAACTGATTTTAAATTCGAAAGGCAGGGTAGTCATTACCGGTATTGGTAAAAGTGCCATCATCGCTCAAAAGATTGTGGCCACTATGAATTCTACAGGTACCCCCTCTATTTTTATGCATGCTGCAGATGCCATACATGGCGATCTGGGCATCATTCAAACAGACGATATCGTCATCGCCATCTCTAAAAGTGGCAATACACCAGAAATCAAAGCTTTGGCACCTTTACTCAGACAATTTGGCAATGTATTGGTGGCCATGGTTGGCAAAACCGACTCATATCTGGCCAAAACAGCCGATTATGTATTGGATACAACGGTAGACAAAGAAGCTTGTCCCAACAATTTGGCCCCAACTACAAGCACCACTGCTCAATTGATTATGGGTGATGCTCTGGCTGTTGCCTTACTCAAATGTAAACGTTTTGGACCAGAGGATTTCTCTAAATTCCACCCTGGTGGCGCATTGGGTAAACGACTTTACCTGACAGTTGCCGAAATAGCAGCCGGGAATCAGGTACCAAAGGTAAAAAGTGATGACAGCATTCAAACTGTCATCTTTGAAATCTCTAAAAAACGCTTGGGAGCAACAATAGTGGCCGATGGAGACAATATTTTGGGCATCATCACTGATGGAGACATTAGAAGAATGATAGAAAAGACCAATGATTTGAGTGGCATAAAAGCATCTGACATCATGAATGAGTCTGCCAAAACCATTGAAGGCACGGAACTTGCTGCAAATGCAGCAGAGATGATGAGGAACTTAAAAATCAGTCAACTCGCAGTTACAGACAACAACCGGTATACCGGTATGATACATATACACGATTTAAACAAAGAAGGATTGTTATAAATGAATAAAAACAAAAACAACTACGTGGTCATTATGGCCGGAGGCATAGGCAGCAGATTCTGGCCACTCAGCAAAAGAAGCTACCCTAAGCAATTTCACGACATCTTAGGTGTTGGAAAATCATTGCTCAGACTCACTTTCGACCGTTTTGAACAGTTCATAGAGACGGAAAACATTTACATCATCACCAATGCCAGTTACACACTATTGGTTCAGAATCAGTTACCTGAATTACCTGAAGCCAACATCATTGATGAGCCGGCTTCAATGAATACTGCTCCTTGTGTGGCCTATGCAAGTTTTAAGATCTATGCCAAGAATCCGGATGCCAATATCATTTTTGCTCCAAGTGATCACTTGATCACAGATGAACGCAAATTTGTTGAGAGTTTGCAAAAAGCTCTTGATTTCACATCTGAGAACAAAATGTTGTTGACTTTAGGCATTAAACCTAACAGACCTGATACCGGTTACGGTTACATACAGCACCACGAAAAGGCAATTAGTGAAGGTGTTTATAAAGTAAAGACTTTTACAGAAAAACCTACTTTAGAAATTGCTCAAACTTTCCTTGACAGCGGCGATTTCTCATGGAACAGCGGTATTTTTGTTTGGAAAGCCTCTGATATTCTTGAAGAATTTGAATTGCATCAACATGATATGTATGAATTGTTCAGAAAGGGTTTAAAGAAATTTAATACTTCTGAAGAACAAGCCTTCATCAACAAACAATACCCTCTGTGCAAAAGTATATCCATTGACTACGCCATAATGGAAAAAACTAAAATTGCCGGTATTGTGCCGGTTGATTTTGGTTGGAGTGATTTGGGTACATGGAAATCATTGCATGTTCTGAGAGAAAAAGACAAATTCAACAATTTGTTGCACGGTAATCATATAGAGGTTTACGGTTCAAACAATTGTTTGATCGTAGAAGAATCTGATCCAAACAAATTGGTTGTGGTTGAAGGCTTTGATGATGCCATTATTGTGGATACTCCCGAAATTTTGTTCATCAGCCATTTGAGCAAAGAACAAGAAGTCAGAGAGATTACAGCTGACATTAAAGAAAAATACAAAGGTAAGTTTTCTTAAACTAGCCAAACCAATAAAAAAGCCCCGAACACCGGGGCTTTTTTATTTAAATATCAATTGTAGTACTTTTTAATTGATGGAATCGCGCACACGTTGACTGTAGAGTCGAACTGCCTGATTGATGTTGATGGCAGATTTTTCCATCTCTTGTTTGCAGAAAACTGCGGCTAGAATATGGGTTAATTTTTCTCCTTCATCTTCCCCATCAATTTCAATGCTCAGTGTACGTTCGTTCATCAAATCATCTTCAGCCTGATTCAATTGCTGAATGGAATATGCTTCTACAAGCTTTTTAATTGCTGCTACATTCATAATTTGTCCAATAAGGCTACAAATGCATCTTCCTTGGTGGTACTTACCGACTCCTGCAAAACACCATCTTTAAATGTTGCAAAGTAAGGCAGAGTGGAAACGTTCGCCATTTTTCGAGCTTCAGGATTGTGTTCGGCATTAACATCCAAAAACACTATGTCTTTGAATCGTTCATCATCGCTGAGTCTTTTGAATTTTGGGGCAAACAACTTGCATGAACCACACCAATCGGCGTAATATTTCACTACTACTTTTGAGTGTTGAATGTCTTCTTTAAATTTAGAATCGTCGGTTTGTTGTATGGACATTTTATTTGTATTGATCAATTAAATCATTGAGTTTGGATTCGGAGATAAGACCTACAGATCTTCCAACTTCTTTACCATTCTTTAGGAATACCAGTAATGGAATAGATTCAGCTTTGTATTGTACTGCAAGATCCGGATTTTTATCCGTGTCTATTGAATACACAATGGCATCTTTGGCTCTAGTTTCTCTTAGCTTTTTCACTATTGGGTCTAACATCTTACAAGGGCGGCACCATACTGCATTGAAATCTACCATTACGAGTTTATTGCCCAATATGGCTTTTTCGAATGGTATGGTGTCGTTTTCAAAAACCTTTAGTTCTTCTACATTGAAACCTTGTTTTTTCCATGCACTGAACCCTTCTTTAAGTCCATACACATGTTTAAAACCACCTTTTCTAAGTGCGCTAACCAACTCATCTATTCCTTCACCATTTTCATTGTAAAGGTACAAAGGCATATCTGCATAAGTTTCCTTGGCTATAATTTCTGCAGTATTTCCAGATACGTGCAAAGCTCCTGGAATATGAATGTTCTTGTAAAGGCTTTCACTTCTTAAATCTACTACCTGTACCCCACCTTTTTCGATATCAGATTTGAATTCATTGGCAGGTAATGAAGTTTGAGTGACTTGATTGCAAGCCAAAGTTGCTGCCAATACCAAAAACAATGATGCTTTTTTCACAGTGCAAAAGTAAAATTTCATAAGCTATAAATAAAATTAATAATTATCATAAAGATATAAGGAATATCTATTTACCAAATAATCCACCTAAACCTTGCAGCCCGCCTGCAATGGCTGCCATATCTCCCATTGAAGCTCTTTCGGCTGCAGCTATGGCATTGTTGATCGCTTCCGTGAGTTTTTCTTCCAATCGAGTTTTATCGTTCATTAAAGAAGGTTCTATGTGTATGGCCAATACTTTCTTATTGCCATTGCAATCAACCGTGATGCCTCCTGTAACTTCTGTTATTGTGATAGAATCCAGCTTGGCTTTTAGCTCTTCAGCTTTCTTCTTCATTTCCATTAATTGAGATATATTTCCAAACATGAGTGCGAAGATAATGAATCCAATTTATTCTTGA
>DASWYG010000249.1:0-22446 GCA_036405075.1 Bacteroidia bacterium
CCTTTAAACTCTCCTCTCTGGAATTGATTCCCAACAAAGAAAAAAACATGAACAATGCGATGAATACCCACAATGCGATGTTCCATTTCTTATTTTGTTTCAGGAATTCAACTATTTTTCTCATAAGTGGATTTGATTGGCTTCACCAATTGATCAATGTCTCCGGCACCAACTATTAAAAGCAATTCCGGCAATTCTGTTTCCAGTTTCTTTAGTATATTTTCCTTTCCTATCAACAACGGATTCTTATTCATTTTTAGTGCAAGAAATTCTGAATTTATTCCTTCAATCGGCAATTCCCTTGCAGGGTAAATGTCCATTAGCCAGCACTCATCCAACATGTCCAAAGCTTCTGCAAATCCATCTGCAAAATCTCTGGTTCTGGTAAACAAATGTGGTTGAAAAATACCGGTCAGTTTTTTTTCAGGATACAGTTCTCTTACTGATCTTATGCAGGCTTTCAATTCTGTAGGATGATGAGCATAATCATCTATCACCACTTTTTCTGGTGAATTGAAAATGTATTCAAAACGACGCTTCACACCTTTGAAGGTTAAACATGAACCCAATACATATTTTACCGGTAATCCGAGCTTAATGCCCAAAGTAATGGCAGCTGTTGAATTCTCTACATTGTGAAATCCCGGCATTGCATTTTTAACATCCAAATGGATGTCATTGAATTTGTATTTGTAACAGAATTTATAATCCTGAATGGTGATGTCGCTGTATGCTGCTATTGCCCTTGGCGAATGTCCGTAGAGTATAAGATCACCTCCAAATTGCAACTCGAGTGTATCATGAAGTATGGCAGTACCGCCTTCAACCAAACATTCCACAAACTCCTGAAATGATTTTTTCACTTCTTCGGCCTGTCCATAAATATCCAAATGATCTGCATCCGTTGAAGTGACGATGGCAATATTGGGATGTAAATGCAAAAATGAACGATCGAACTCATCTGCTTCTACAACCATTATTTGTTGTTCAAACAAAGAAATGCCATCGGTCTTGTGCACATAATTACTTTCAAAATTGGTACTGATACCACCTAAAAAGGCTGTAAAGTTTACACCACATTCATGCAACATGTGTGCGATCATACTACTTGTGGTGGTTTTTCCATGCGTACCTGCAACTGCTATGGTGAAAGAGTTTCTACTGATCATGCCAAGCACTTCGGCACGTTTGTATAACCTGACCTGCTTGTCGAGAAAAAATAAATATTCTTTGCTGTCCTTGGGTATTGCCGGTGTATAGATCACAATGCCGTTTCTGCCAGACAATACGGCTTCAGGGATGGCATCTGTATCTTCAAAATAATGGATATTGAATCCCTCACTTTCAAGCTGAATGGTAAAGTCGTTTCTGGTTTTGTCGTATCCCCTGACATCAATGCCAATGGCTTTAAAATATCTGGCGATAGCACTCATACCAATACCTCCTATACCTAGGAAATATGCGGTTCTTACGTCATTGAGGTTCATAGCAATATTGTTTCAATTTCGTTGACAATGTTTTTGAGAGCATCCGGTTTCGACAACTCTCCAATCTTCCTTTCCAGCTGAAGAATGAGTTCAGGTTTATCTATCAATTCGACAACTTTGTTGACTAATTCAGTTCCTGCACTTGAATCTCTTACCATCACAGCTGCACCTTCTTTCACCAATGCCATTGCATTTCCTGTTTGATGGTCTTCTGCTACATTGGGCGAAGGCACTAAAATTGCCGCTTTACCGATCAAACACAATTCACTTACCGACAAAGCACCTGCCCTTGATACCACTATGTCTGCCGCCGAATAAGCGGTACACATATCACTGATGAATGCAGAAGCTTTCACTAACTTTCTATCCCTTACATCTGCTTCAAAAAATTTCCCAGTTTGCCACATCACTTGTACACATTTGGATTCAAACACATCCAAACCGGATTGTATACTGTTGTTGATGGTTCTGGCACCCAAACTGCCGCCAATGATCAAAACCAATGCTTGGTTGGCATCAAATCCCAAACTTGTTTTTGCAGCTTTTTTATCAGCTCCTATGGCTTTGTATATTTCTTTTCTAACGGGATTACCAGTGATGACTATTTTTTCTTTAGGGAAAAACTTCTCCATGTTTTCATAGGCCACACAAATCTTTTTCACCTTTTTAGACAACCATTTATTGGTCAATCCCGCATAAGAATTTTGTTCCTGTATCAAACATGGAATACCCTTTCCTGATGCGGCATAAAGGACTGCTGCGCTTGCATATCCACCGACTCCAATGACAGCCTGAGGCTTAAATTCATTGAGGATTTTTTTGGCTTTCCATATACTCTTTATCAATTTGAACGGGACCATCAAATTGGATAAAGTCAATTTTCTTTGTATACCTGCTATTGGCAAACCAATGATATCATAACCTGCCTGAGGAACTTTTTCCATCTCCATTCGTCCGGCCGCACCAACAAACAATATTTTTACATTGGGGTAACGATTGCGAATTTCATCAGCAATGGCTACTGCAGGGAAAATATGCCCCCCTGTTCCACCACCCGAAATGATGACCCTATCCATTGCTTACCACCTCCTGTTGATCAATAGGTGCAATGCCTTCCTCTTGCTCTTCAACAGCTCTGCTTACGCTCAACAATACTCCGAATGCGGCACTTGTAAAGATGATACTGGTACCACCCATACTGATCAATGGCAAAGTCAAGCCGGTGAGCGGAAAGACGCTGGTTGCAACCGCCATGTGAATGAATGCCTGTAAAACCAGACTAAAGGCGAGTCCAACAGCCAATAAGGCTCCAAATGCTTTTGGACTTTTCAGAACTATGCGAATGGAGCGGTACAAAATGAGTAGATACAATCCAATAACGGTGAGTCCACCGAACAATAAACCATATTCCTCTATGATGACGGCAAAAATAAAATCTGAATATGAATGTGGAAGATAAGCGCTTTGAACACCTTTTCCGGGACCTTTCCCGGTTAATCCACCACCAACAATTGCAATTTTAGCTTGTACAGTTTGAAACACTTCAGTTGTGTCTTTGTTGCTAAAATTTTCAATCCTTGCTTTCCAAGTAGAAGCCCTACCGGGCAATAAATCATCGGGAGTTTTTAGCAATACCATGACGCCGATGAATGCGACCAAAGCAAAGCTCCCTGCCAATAATGCAAGGTGTTTGATCCGGGCATTTCCAATGAACAAAAGCAAGCTACAAGTAAGAAAAAGTGCGATGGATGTACTTAGATTTTCCGGCATGATGAGCACACAAATGACACAGATATAAATCAATATCACTCCAAACCCTTTGAGTGAATTGAGTTCTTCTTGTCTTTTTGAAAGGTATCTGGCAATGAACATGATCAACGCAAATTTGGCAAAGTCGCTACTTTGAAAAGTAATACCAAAAATGGTGATGGTTCTTTTTGCATCGTTGATGTCATTACCAAAAAACAATGTGCCCAATAATAACGGAATGGCAATAAGTACAGCCAACTGCGATATTCTTGAGAAATATTTGTAATCGAGTAGGTGGAAGAAATACATCAGGAAAAATCCACCAAATAAAAAGAGTACGTGTTTGAAAAGAAAATACTCAGTATCTCCATCCTGCTTTTTGAAAGCAAGTGAACCGGTAGCGCTGTACACGGCCATCATGCCTATCAGCGACAAGCTGATGACAGCAAACCAAATGTACTGGTCACCTCTGAATTTCAATCTTCCGATTTGCATTTCCTTTTCGATTTCATGAAGGTTACTTCGACTGATTGCAGCCGTCCGAATTTGAATTTACAAATTCTTAACTGCTGCTTTGTATTGCCAACCCCTGTCTTCGTAATTGGCAAAGAGATCAAATGAGGCACAAGCCGGAGAAAGCAATACCACATCGCCTTTGCTTGAAAACCTTTTGGCCACTTGAACTGCTTCTTCTGCACTTCCGGTATTGATCATCAGATCCACAACCTTACCAAATGCAGAATGTATCTTGCTGTTATCGACACCAAGACATACGATCATCTTGACTTTATCTTTTACCAAAGGGAGCAATGCTGTATAATCATTGCCTTTGTCGACACCGCCGACAATCCATATCACAGGTTTGTCCATACTTTCGAGGGCATACCAGGTTGAATTGACATTGGTGGCTTTACTGTCGTTGATGTACTCGACACCGCCGACTGTTGCTACATACTCCAGACGGTGCTCCACATTCTGGAAATCGATCAGGCTCTCCCTGATGACGTCCTTGCGGATGTTGAGCACATTGGCCGCTATTGCGGCAGCCATGCTGTTGTAGCTGTTGTGAATGCCTTTTAAGGCAAAGTCGTTAATGAACATAGTGAATTGATTTGTGGGGTTTGTTGATGTATTTTCGATTAAATGAAACTGCTTGTCTGTGACATAGGCACCACTTGCGGTTACCTTGCCGTATGAAAATGGCAATCTGTTTGCCTCTACTTTGTGTGTATCTAAATTCGACACCGTTACTTCATCGTCTGCACAATAAATGAAGTAATCTTCAGGTGTTTGATTCATCGCTATTCTGAACTTTGAATCGATGTAATTCTGAAACACATATTTGTACCTGTCCAAATGATCAGGTGTGATATTGGTCAAAATCGCTATTTGTGGTCTGAATGTATATGTGTCATCGAGCTGAAATGAACTCAATTCGAGCACATAATATTGGTGGTCGTTCTCCGCAATTTGTCTGGCATAACTCTTACCTACATTACCGCCTAATCCTACATCCAATCCTGCTTTCGACAAGATGTGATAGCACAACATGGTGGTGGTGGTTTTGCCATTGGTACCAGTGATGGCAATGTGCGTGGCATTGGTGTATCTGCTGCCAAACTCTATTTCCGAAATGATAGGAATGCCTTTCTCTTTGGCCTTTACAATGATGTCGGCCTTGTCCGGAATACCCGGACTTTTAATGATCTCATCGGCATTGAGTATGAGCGATTCGGTATGACCATTTTGCTCATACTTCACCCCCAGTTGATCTAATTCTTTGCAATACTTTTCCTTGATGCTGCCATTGTCTGAAACAAACACATCAAAGCCCTTTTTCAAGGCCAGTACCGCACAACCGGTTCCGCTTTCTCCTGCTCCTAATATGACGATTCTTTTTTCCAATCTCTTATCTCAATTTCAATGTGATGATGGTTAATACTGCCAGTATGATGCCTATGATCCAAAACCTTGTAACGATCTTGGCCTCATGAAATCCTCTTTTCTGATAATGATGATGAATAGGCGACATCAGGAAAATCCTTCTGCCTTCACCGTATTTTTTCTTTGTGTATTTGAAGTAGGATACCTGCAACATCACACTGAGGCTTTCAACGAGGAATACGCCACAGAGAATAGGTATCAACAATTCCTTTCTAACAATAATTGCAAACGCAGCTATTACACCTCCCAACATCAAACTTCCTGTATCGCCCATGAATACTTGGGCAGGATAGCTGTTGTACCAAAGGAATCCGATGGTGGCTCCTACAAATGCTCCTGCAAATACAAACAGTTCACCCAAATAAGGGATGTACATGATGTTGAGGTAATCTGCAAACAATATATTACCTGATACAAAAGCAAACAATCCCAACGTAGATCCAATAATGGCCGAAGATCCCGCTGCCAATCCATCAATACCATCTGTTATGTTTGCGCTGTTCGATACTGCAGTTACTAAGAAAATGGCAAAGAGTACGAATATGACCCAACCCCATTTTTTATCCAAACCAATGAACTCAGTGATGTCATTGTAATCAAACTCCGAAAACTTGAAAAATGGAATGGTGGTTTTTAAAGACTTTTCATTTTCAAAATATAACCGCTCACCTTTGATGAAACTGGCGGTCATCTTAGTGGTATCGAGGTTCAAACTTTCAATATCCGCTTTCTTATAATGATTGGTTACAACTACTGCAGGATTGAAATACAAAGTCAATCCAACCACTAATCCTACAATGATTTGACCTAATATTTTGAACCTGCCGGACAAGCCTGCTTTGTCTTTCTTAAAAACTTTGATGTAATCATCTACAAAACCAATTAATCCGGTTAAGAGGGTAACTGCAATGATCAACAATACGTATACGTTGTTCAAACGGGCCAATAACAATGTTGGAATCAAGATGGCGCCAATCATGATGAGGCCTCCCATTGTTGGTGTTCCACGTTTTGCTTCTTCACCTTGCAGGCCAAGATCTCTTATGGTTTCTGATACTTGCAATCTGTGCAAGGCATTGATCAAACGCTTACCAAAAATTGCTGAAATTGTCAGTGACAATATCACTGCCAATGCCATTCTGAATGTCAGGTATTTCCAGACACCCAGTCCCCAAAAATCATAGTGCTTGTCTAAATATGTAAATAGGTGGTACAGCATTGTCCTTTATAGTTGATTAAATATTTCTTTTAATATGACCCGATCATCAAAAGGGTGCTTGACCCCCGCGATCTCCTGATAAGTTTCATGTCCTTTGCCTGCGATCAATAAAATGTCTTTCGGTTTGCAAAGCATCACTGCTGCTCTTATAGCCTCTTTCCTGTCTTTTATTTGCAGTACTTTCTTTTTGTCATTTACCTCCACACCTTCAGACATTTGAAGTATGATGGCATCTGGGTCCTCATTCCTTGGATTGTCACTGGTCAAAATCAATTTGTCGCTCATTAATGCTGCCACTTTCCCCATTACAGGTCGTTTCTCCTTATCTCTGTTGCCACCACATCCAACAACAGTTACAAGTGATTCATTGGTGCTTCTGATGTCGTTGATGGTGCGCAATACATTTTCGAGCGCATCGGGTGTATGTGCATAATCAACTATGCCCACAATTCCGGTTTTACTTCTGTATACTTCAAATCGACCATTGACCCTGCCAATTCCCGACAACTTGGTCAAAATCGCATCACGTTCAAAGCCCAGTAAAAATGCTGCAGCGTATACTGCCAATAGGTTGTAAGCATTGAATTCTCCTACCAAACTGAACCAAACCTCATCGTTGTCTATTCGCAACAAAAGACCTTCAAAATCACTTTCCATGATGCGGCATTTGAAATCTCCATTGCCTTTAATGGCATAAGTGTACTTGCTAGCCTTTGAGTTTTGCAACATGATCTTGCCATTCCTGTCATCGGCATTTGTCAATGCAAATGCATCCTCTGAAAGTTGATCGAAGAAACCTTTTTTGGCTTTTATGTAATTATCAAAAGTACCGTGGTAGTCGAGGTGATCATGCGTGATATTGGTGAAAATTCCACCATCAAAATCCAATCCATTGATTCTTCCCTGAACCACTGAATGCGAACTTACTTCCATGAAACAATAAGTGCACTCATTGCTCACCATTTCCGCTAAGAGAGCATTCAATTTGATGGGATCAGGTGTGGTATGTGTACTGTTGTATGCCTTGTCTCCAATGATGTATTCGACTGTGCTGATCAATCCGCACTTATGTCCAAAACCTGTTACCAGATTGAACAACATCGTACTTGTAGTGGTTTTGCCATTGGTACCTGTGATACCAATCAGTTTCAATTTTTTAGATGGCTCATTATAAAATGCAGATGCAAAATATCCAACACTTTGTTGTACATCATCTACTAAAACATAAGTCACCTGATCGTTTAATTGCTGTGGCAATGTACTGCAGACAATAACCGAACAACCTTTTTCAATTACTTGAGGTATGAATTGATGAGCATCTACACCGGTGCCCTTAACTGCAAAAAACAGATCACCTTTCGTGATTTGCCTTGAGTCAAGCACCAATTGATTGATTTCAGGATTATCATTTCCATGAATGGAAAGTATTCCTTTGTAACGGGCGATATCGTTCAATCTTTTCATCATGGTGTTAACTTGATATAGATATACCCTCCTCTTCTTAATATGGCTGTGCCTGGTGCAACAGACTGATATGAAACCGATCCATATCCTTCTATCAGCACTGTGTAACCTCTGTTCTCAAGTAAATAAACTGCATCTCTTAATCCCATACCTCTTACATCAGGTACTTTATTGACATCGGTTTCAATCTCTTTTAAATCTATGGATTGTAAGCTTGAATTGGATTTCACCCATTCTGTTTCGGCTTGTCCTGAAATCTGATGACTGCTGATCATCAATTTGTTCAACACGAATTTGATGTCACCTCTGTTGCCGCTTTTTACTTTGGGCATGGCCGGCATGGGTTTGCGCTTAAGTGGTTTGTGCAATGAAACATTGGTACTGTATACCTTGTCAGCTATCTCTTTAAATACAGGACCTGCAACTGCACCACCATAGTAAATGCCATTGGCTGGAGCATTTACCACTACTATGCATGAATATTGTGGATTTTCAGCCGGAAAATAACCAACAAAAGAGGCCTTGTGTGAACTCTTGTCATAACCACTTCCGTTGAGTGCAATTTGTGCTGTACCGGTTTTGCCGGCTACTCTATAATCCAATCCTTTCAAATTGGTGGCGGTGCCTCTTTCGACAACATTTTCCAATAATTTTCGCAACTGTTTCAATGTCTCTTCGCTGCAAACCTTCGGATTCAAAACTTGTGTGCCATAACTTTGAATGACTTTGCCAAACTCTTTTACTTCTTTCACCAAATAAGGCTTTACCATTACGCCGTTGTTGGCTATGGCATTGTATACAGTGAGCATTTGCAAAGAGCTCAATTCCATTTCATATCCTATACTCATGAATGGCAATGATGTACTACTCCATCCGCGCTCTCTGCTGCTTCTCAACTGCGGTTTTCTAGTAGACCGTATATCAAATACCAGAGGTTGATTGAGCCCAAGGCTATAGGCATGTTTTAAGAATGCTTCAGGATTGTTTTTGTAGTATTTATTGATGGATTTGGCAATACCAACATTACTCGAATGTTCAAAGATGTATTCAAGAGTAACCTTTTTATATGGCGACTCATGGGCATCAACCATGGGCAATGGACCAAAATTGGTTCTTCCCCATTCGATGTCAACAGAGTCGGTGAGCTTCATGTGCTTGTCTTCCAAAAGAGCCATGGCACTGACGATTTTAAATGTACTTCCCGGATCAGAGAATTCATTGACAGCATAATTCTCAGATTCGGTGTATTCGTTGTTAGAGTTTCGTTTCAGATTGGCTATGGCTTTTATTGCCCCGGTTTTTACTTCCATTAAAATGGCGCAACCGTGGTCTGCATTGTTGTTGATCAAACATTGTTTCAGTGCATTTTCAGCAACGTCTTGAATGTTGATATCGAGAGTGGTATAAACATCGAAACCGTTTCGAGGTTCCATCTCTGCACTGTTGTCTACCGGTTTCCAAACTCCGCCTGTTATTCTTTGTTCCAATCTTTTACCTACAGTTCCGGTGAGCATCGAATCAAAAGATCCTTCCAAACCAATTTTCGTTCCGGTTTGATTGGTATAACCTATGGTTCTCATAGCTAGAATTCCAAATGGGATCTCGCGTTTGAATTTTTCAATTTTGATGAAACCGCCTTTGTATTTGCCCAAACTGAAAATGGGCCAGTTTTCCATCTGTTTGACGATGTGATAGTCAACATCCTTACCAAGCAAGAGGTAACGCTCACCGCTGTTTCTGGCTGCAGTTAAATAGTTGCGCCATTCTGATTGGGATTTTACTGTAAAGACTGAGGCCAGATACCAGGATAAACTGTCTATTTTGGAGTTGAAATATTCATTGGTAATGGTTTCAACTTTAGTGTCCATTCTCAACTCATATTTAGGAATGCTGGTAGCCAATAAGCTGCCGTCTTCGGCATAGATATTTCCTCTAGAGGCTTGAATCTCTCTCCATTTGGTACTTTGTTCGCGACTTATGGCGAGGTATTTTTCCTTTTGATTGAATTGAAGGTCTATGATCTGCCAAATGATTCTCACGGCCAACACCAAAATCATGATGAAGGCGATCCAGGATCGCAGCAATATGGCCTTTTTCAAATTCACTTTTCTTCCTTGTATTCAATGATGGCTGGAGGTGTTCTCAATTCTTTGACCCCTTCAGTTTCTAAACGTCTGGCAACTTCACTCTGATTGCTTCTTTTCATCAAATTGCTTTTGGCACTGATGTATTCAGATCTCAATTCATTCAATTGAGTTTTGAGGGTTTCTTTTTCTTTTAAACTTTTAACATGAAAATGTGAAAGAGAGATGTAAACAATGATGATGACAACACCCATAAACAGAGGGGGCATCAGTTTTCCAAGACTGTCCTTGCCTATAAAAAAAGTAAATTCGGATGCCTTCTTTAAGACTTCATCCGGCGAATTTGCATCTTTACCTTCTACAGTTGTTTGTTTGTTCTCTTTATTTGGTTTGAATTGATTCAAATCTTTTCTGCTATTCTAAGTTTTGCGCTTCGCGCTCTTTTGTTTTCTAATATTTCTTCGTCTGTTGGCACTATCGGTTTTTTATTGATGGCTTTAAATCTCAATTCCGATCTGCCAAATTCATCTTTTTTCAACTCGCCTTGAGTGTTGCCGGTGTTGATGAAATTCTTCACCATTCTGTCTTCCAAAGAATGGTAACTCATTACCACCAAACGACCACCGGGTGCCAGCAGATCTGTCACATTATCAAGCAAAGCCTCCAGTGCTTTCATCTCTTCATTCACCTCTATCCTCAAAGCTTGAAACACTTGCGACAAGTATTTACTTTCTTCCTTTGGTATACACTCTTTGATGGCCGTTTTAAACTCATCAATGGTTTTTATCGGATTGTTCTTTCTGAATTCTATCAGTTTCTGAACAAGCTTAAATGCGTTCTTAACTTCACCGTAAGTATTGAACACTTTCAACAATTCTCTTTCACTGTATTGATTGACGATATCCGAGGCTTTTAGTCCCGAATTTCTGTCCATACGCATGTCCAAATCTCCTTCCAACCTGTGAGCAAAGCCCTTTTCGGCTGTATTGATCTGGTAAGAGGATATTCCGAGATCGGCCAGAATACCATCTACAGGCATTGCTTTCAAGTACATCAAGAATTGTTTGATGTATCTGAAATTGTGATTGATGAACACCAGTCTAGGGTCGTCGGGTAAATTCCCAACCGCATCAGAGTCTTGGTCGAATGCATAGAGGCGTCCATTTTCTCCGAGATGTTTGAGTATCTCTTTGGAATGTCCACCACCACCGAAAGTAACGTCGACGTAGATTCCGTCCTTCTTTATCGCAAGGCCTTCGATGCATTCTTTAAGCATCACGGGAAGGTGATATGCTTCAGTCGTCTTGACCATTCGGTTCAAATCCTATGCCTCTCGGTACTTGGTTGCCCATCAGTTCTTCTGCCATACGAGAAAACTCCTGATCATCAAAATTGAGTTCCTCTTCATATTGTTTCTTATCCCATATTTCTATCTTGTGGTTGTAACAAGATATCACAACATCTTCTTTTAATGTAGCATAGTCGATGAGTGTATTGGGAATATTGATCCTGCTGTTGGCATCAATGGAAACGATGTTTGCTCCATTGTTGAACTGCCTGATGAACTTCCTTGCCATTCGATTGAAATCATTCAATACCTGCAATTTCTCTGTCTCCATGTTCCAATCCGCATTGGTATAAAGCACCAAACATTTTTCAAACCCTCGATTGATGACCATGGTCTTGGCTTCCTTGTCAGGAATTTGCGAACGCAGCTTTGCCGGCAGTATGATTCTGCCTTTGCTGTCAATTTTACATTCGAATTCCCCAATAAACCTTGCCATGACGGTTTTAAAAAATATTCGGTAAAATAAAATCAAAAAATCCACTTTTCTCCACTTTTCTCCACTTTGTGGAAAATTATTTTTCAACAGCTGTGTATATATTTGATTATGTGTTAATTACATGGGTTCTGATCAATATTTGAATTTTGTCGCCTGCCCGACATTTGATTAAATTTTTGTTCCTTACCTTTGTTTCATGTTTAAAAAAATCGCATTGATCACATTGTTAATTTTTACCTCCAAAACATACTCTCAAGGATGCAGCGATGCCGGAATGTGCAGCGTTGGTTCTATGCGCTCAGGAGAAATTGATACAAGCAAATTCAAATTCACTTTGTCTTATCAATACGGTGTAGGCGAGCAAAATGTGAACATACACAATACAAGTTTTGAAATCAGCGGAAGAATCAATCAACGCTCATCCATACAATTCAAATTGCCTTTCATCTCAACACATGGCAATCTCGGCAACATCAGTGCATTGGGCGATCCAACTTTGGTTTATACAAGACAGATGAATGAGCATGGCAAAGTGAAATTGAACACCAATCTAGGTTTAAAATTTCCTTTAGGCAGCACCAGAGCAGGCTCAGTTTCAATGACCTCTTTGAGTTCTACTTTCGCCCCTAATCTGCCCATGCCTTATCAAACAGGTTTGGGTACTTTCGATTTGCTGTTGGGAGCAGATATCAAATACAAATCTTATGTCTTTGCCTTGGGCTTTCAATTGCCCTTGATACAAAACAATGGCAACAGTTTTGACACATCTTATGTAACTGAAGCATCGCCTGCAAAAAAGTATTTCAGTTCATCAAAATTAATTCGCAAACCGGATCTGGTGGCTCGATTCGACAAAGGGTTTGTTCTGAATTCGAAGTTCAGATTACAGGCCGGTTTTGTCGGAATTTACCATTTGGCAGCCGACCAAACTGTGATCAATGGGCAAACTAAAGAAATTGAAAATTCAGATGGATTGACGTTGAACTTCAGCAGTGGTTTGGAATACAATGCATCAAAATATCTTGCAGTGAAGTTGAATTTTGCTACACCGCTTATGGTGCGTAAAGTTAGACCAGACGGGCTTACCCGTCACTATGTCATTGGGATAGACTTAAAGTATACCTTTTATTAAATTTCGTTGCGATTGTAGAAAATGTAATCGGCAACCATTGCTGCATTGCCTTCTTGAACCAATAGTTGATTGATCTGCCCTCTGTGATAGGCATGGTGATTGAAAACATGCAATAAAATCTGAAAGATGGTATTTGAAAACTTAGCACCCTTGGTATTGACATAAATTACTTCTCCCGTTTCTCCCTTGCTTTCGAGAATGGCTTTTGTCTCAGCGTGGTTCAATTCAACTTGTTTGCTCAGATCTTCGAAGTTTCGTAGTCCGAAGACCGCTATGTTTTCAATCTGTCCATTGATTCGTCCGTTCCATATCTGATGTGCAGAAATGATGTGAGACAAAAGTAATAGTACCCTTTCATTGGCTGTACCGGATACTCTGACATGATTGATCAGATCTGAATTGACTTTTAAATTGAAATTGTTCAATTCGCTTAAACTTGAATTGATTTGTTCCATAGCATTGCAAATTTATTAAAAAAAGCGCAAGTCAAAGACGCTAAGTTCAATTTAAAATGAATTCGAAAAAATCAAGTTTTTTTGTTTAAATTCGTAAAATATTTTCTTACACAAATGATTGCCTTGTACGATTATTACGGATTGGAAGTTTTCTTTAAAAAGGACATTTCATTGCCCATATCTGTTTATGCCAGACGCGGTAACAAGGAATCTTGTATCAGAATTGAATTCAAAGATGGTTTGGTTAAATCTGTACAAATGGACTCTGAAATCAACTCCTTAGATGCAGATGATGCTGAGACTTTCATGTTGTTGACCGAGAAAAACATCAGTGAAATCGTAAAAAGCTGGTTAGATGCCTTTATTTACAACAAAGAAGTCAGTTCCGAAATCATTAAAATCAACATCAGGGAAAACGCCTGATATCCTTACTCAATTACATCATCATCAATAAAAAAAGGCACCCAAATAGGTGCCTTCTTCAATATATTTGAATATAATTATTTCAAAATGTCTCTTGAAATAACCACTCTTTGTACTTCACTTGTACCTTCATAGATTTGTGTGATCTTCGCATCGCGCATCAATCTTTCTACGTGGTATTCTTTTACATATCCATAACCGCCGTGTACTTGAACCGCTTCAACAGTGGTTTTCATTGCCACTTCACTGGCAAACAATTTGGCCATACTGCTGGCTCTTCCATAATCGAGGTGATTGTCTTTCAACCAAGCTGCTTTTAAACACAACATTCTGGCTGCTTCAATCTCTGTTGCCATGTCTGCCAATTTAAACTGAATGGCTTGGTGGTTCATGATCTCAGTACCAAATGCTTTTCTTTCTTTAGAATATTTCAAGGCCAATTCGTAAGCTCCGCTGGCAATTCCCAATGCTTGTGAAGCAATACCGATTCTTCCACCGGTCAATGTCTTCATCGCAAATTTGAAACCGAATCCATCTTCACCTATTCTGTTTTCTTTTGGCACTTTTACGTCTGTAAACATCAAAGAGTGTGTATCACTGCCTCTGATGCCCATTTTATCTTCTTTCTTACCTACTACAAATCCATCCCAACCTTTTTCAATGATGAATGCATTGATGCCTTTGTGACCGGCTTCAACATTGGTTTGTGCAATGACCAAATAGATCGATGCAGTTTTACCGTTGGTGATCCAGTTTTTGGTACCGTTCAACAAGTAATGATCGCCCATGTCTATGGCAGTGGTTCTTTGAGAAGTGGCATCGCTACCTGCTTCTGGTTCACTCAGGCAAAATGCACCGTGCACTTCACCTTTTGCCAATGGCACCAGGTATTTTTGCTTTTGCTCTTCTGATCCGAAGTTCTCTAAGCCCCAACATACCAGTGAATTGTTTACAGAAACAACCACTGAAGCTGATGCATCTACTTTAGAAAGTTCTTCCATGGCCAATACATAACTGATCGTGTCCATACCGCTTCCGCCGTATTTAGGATCTACCATCATGCCCAAGAAGCCCAACTCACCCAATTTCTTTATCTGTTCGGTTGGAAACTCTTGATTGTTATCGCGCTCGATAACACCCGGAAGTAATTCTGTTTGAGCAAAGTCTCTTGCTGCTTGTTGTACTGCTAATTGTTCTTCTGTAAATTCGAAATTCATTGCGGGTGCAAAAATACATGATTCTTGACCTAATAAAAAAATTTTAGGTTTTCATAAAATCCTAAACACATTCAAGTTAAAACAAGTATTTGACTCATTTTATCACTGTTATTAATCTGATTTTTTGATAATTGTATGGAAAACCAAAAACAATTGTCCTCTGCTTTAAGTGCCATTATTAGCACTTATTTATTTTTCTTCTTGACCATCATCATCTTGTCATAAATTCAAAACCCATTTTCTGGCATCAAAACGAATGAAAAGAAAAACATTAATTTCGCGCCCCGATGTTAATCATTAAAAATCCCAATACCGACCCATATTTCAATCTTGCAGCTGAAGAATACCTGCTGAAAGAATTTGATGAAGACATTTTCACCCTTTGGCGCAATGAAAATGCCATCATCGTGGGCAAACATCAAAACACCCTTGCTGAGATCAATCTCGACTATGTACAAAGCAATGGTGTCAATGTGGTGAGAAGACTTTCCGGTGGTGGTGCGGTTTTTCATGATCTGGGCAACCTCAATTTTACCTTCATCAGCAATTCTCTAAATCGCGAAGAAATAAAAATAGATTTCAGACATTACACGCAACCTATCTTAGAAGTGCTGCACTCCTTGGGTATAATGGCCGAATTCAGTGGAAGAAACGATTTGCTCATCGATGGCATGAAGATCAGTGGTAATGCCGAACACATCTACCATCAAAAGAAAAGAACTTTGCACCATGGCACATTGTTGTTCACCAGTCAGATCGCTGACCTATCAGCTGCCTTAAAAGCCAATCCGCTTAAGTTTCAAGACAAAGCCGTAAAATCAGTCAGAAGCCGCGTCACCAATATCAGCAGTCATTTGAAAGAGATGATCACTGTTTCCGAATTTTATGACCTCATCATTCATCACATTGCCCGCCAATATGATGATGTCAGTTTCTATGAATACAGTCAGAAAGATCTGGATGCCATTCGTCTGCTTGCCGATACCAAATACAGAACCTGGGAATGGAATTTCGGTTATTCACCCAAATACACTTTTCAAAAAAGCATACGCACCGAAGGTGGCAGTATAGAAATCTACATATTGGTTGAGAAAGGCATCATCATGGATTTCAAATTCTATGGCGACTTCTTCAATGTGAAAGATAAGGAAGAAATAGAACAAGCAATGATTGGCAAACGCCACAATCCTGATGATCTGAAATCGGTGTTGAACACCTTCGATGTGCCTCAGTATTTCAACAACACTCAGGAAGCCGAGTTGTTGTCGGGCATGTTCTAAACTTTTCGTTTAGCCCCGGGATGATACAAACGAATGGTCTCTTTTAAATATTGTCTGTCCAAATGGGTATAGATCTCGGTTGTGGTGATGCTCTCGTGACCCAACATTTGTTGCACTGCCCTTAAATCTGCCCCCCCTTCTACCAAACAAGTAGCAAATGAATGTCTGAATGTGTGCGGACTGATGTTTTTTCTTATGCCTGCCAATGCGCCCAGTGATTTGATGATCTTAAAAACCGATACCCTTGAGATGCCTTTGCCAAGGTGATTGAGAAACAATGTATCGCTGAATTTCTTGTCGAGTTTCATGTGCACCCTCACTTGGTTGATGTAAATGTCTATGGCTTTTAAAGCATCATAACCAATTGGCACCAATCTTTCTTTGTTGCCTTTCCCTCTTACTTTGATGAATTCGTCTTTGACATAAATTTCGGAGATGTTCAGGGTAATGAGTTCACTTACCCTGAGTCCGCAACTGAAAAGGGTTTCGAGCATGGCCTTGTCGCGATGTCCCATGGGTTTGCTCATGTCTATGAGTGATATCATTTTATTGATCTCATCCAGACTCAGCACTTCCGGTAACTTTCTTGCCATCTTGGGCATTTCTAAAAACTTGGTGGGATCGGCAGTGAGCAGATCTTCCAGTAAAAGGTACTTGTAAAAGGCTCTGAGTCCACTCACCATGCGCGCTTGACTTGTAGCTGCAACGCCAATGGAATTAAGGGTTTGAACAAATCCTAACAGATGTTCATAGCTCACTTGCAGTGGCGATACAGAAAGTTCATTGCTGCGCAAGTGTCTCTCAAAACTTTCTACATCGTGCAGATAAGCTTCAATGCTGTTTTTCGAGAGTGATTTCTCGAGTAATAAATATTGTTTGAAACCTTTGGAGGCGCTTCTCCAATCCATGTTTATTTTACATGAATTTCTCTGACATTGATCACTTCATTGCTGCTTACATCGCTGATGACACAGATGAGGCGACAATTGTCCATGTTGTACTCGGCAGGTAATTCATAACTGAGTATTTTTTCGAAGGTTCTACCAACGACCAAACTTGCATTGAGTGGGTTGCCTACGGAATTACCGAAAGCATAGCGCAAAATGTGTTTGTGAATGTAGGTTTCAGGAGTTGGTTTACCACCGGTTTGTTTGCTCACCACATCGTCTTCGGTAATGTACAGGGCATATTTGTGATTGCCGCTGACATTTTCTGTGTATTGAAACTTCAGGTTGACATTGATCTTTCTGCCTGCAACTGCACTGCTCATTTCGATGTTTACAGGAGTGCTCTGTTTAAGTCTTTGGTCAACATACAAGCCCCATGATTTGTATTGAACAAAACGTTCGGTCAATGGTGCGAATATTTTTCTATCGACATAGCCTTTAGGCAAATCACCCGGAACGCCTAATACATCTACGATTTCAGTGCTGATGTCATTGGTGAGTTTTGGATAACCCGGCCAAGGCAAGGTCAAAGTATTCATTTGTGATGTGTACAATGCCATTACAACAACAGAGTCTTCGGTTTTATTGGCAACGATCTTGGCGGCTTCGGCAGCAGCTTCCGGACAATTCACGCATCTTACACCTGTGATGTCTTCGATCAACACGGCTTTGTGCTGTGGCACCGGAGCAGAGGAAACGATGTAAGTGGTATCCTGAGTTTTGTATGGAACAGAAAAATCAATATTGGGTGGAATTTCATCACAAGAAAACAGGAACAAAACAGAGGCTGTCAGGGTGGCAAATACAAAACGTTTCATAACACAAAAATAATAAATACCATTGAATTTTAAAAAAGGTTATTTTTGAAGGCACACAGGCATGTCAAAATCACCCATTTACAAGTCTTTCGTCTATGCTTTCAAGGGCATTTCTTTTGCTTTTAAGGAGCGAAATTTCAAATTGCATGTTTTGTCCATGTGTTTGGCCATAGCTGCCGGTTTCTATTTTGAACTCACTAAGACCGATTGGTGTTTGGTTCTGCTTTGCATTGGCGGGGTGATGTCATTGGAGGTGATGAACACTGCCATAGAAAAAACGGTAGACAGGATATCGTTGGAGCGCCATCCTGAATTGGGCAAGATCAAAGACTTGTCTGCGGCCGCGGTACTGATCTTTTCGCTGGTAGCCTTGGTGATAGGGGTATTGATATTTGTGCCTTATGTGAATGAAACGTTTTTTGAGAATGTAAGACACTGCCATTGAAGAAATTGGCATTAATTGGCACTGAACACTCATATTCAATGTTTTACATCAATTAAATACCAAAAAGATTTAGTTTTTTAATTAAAAAATTCTTAATAATTTTGCAGCCCTACTTTAGCCCATGTGGTGAAATTGGTAGACACGCCATCTTGAGGGGGTGGAGACCGTAAGGTTGTGCAAGTTCGAATCTTGTCGTGGGCACTAAAGTAATAGGAGCTGAAAATCAGCCAGGTTTCCAGTCAATGCCCGGATGGCGAAATTGGTAAACGTTGCGGTCTCAGAAGCCGTTGTAGCAATACTTGAGAGTTCGAGTCTCTCTTCGGGCACCATCACTGAATCTTTTTCAAATTAGTATTTCCTCTGCTTTCCATTTGACTCTCTGGTTAAAATTCAGCATCAACCTTCGTAGCTTAATTTTTCAATTCACCGCTAAGACGCAATGAACGCAAGGTTTTGCTTTCGTTCTTATTCCATTTTTTCAACAAATCAGAATCATTCACTCAATGTTCTCTGTGACTCTGTGGTTAAAATTCAGAATCATTCTTCGTAGCCTGATTTTTTTAATTCAGCACTGAACTTGTCCCGCTAATGCGGGAGGCACAGAGGGCACAGAACCTGTCCCGTCCCTACGGGAGTTTCGCTCTTCGCTTTCATTCCCCGTAGCAGAGTTTTTCGTTGCACTCGAAACACGCTACGGGGCAGGCTTGTATTCAAAAAACACTTTGTGGCATCCGCTCAGGACGTTCTCGTTCTCATTCTCGCTCTCATTTTTGATCTCCGTAACTTTAGCGTAGGAGATCTCATTCCCCGTAGCAGAGTTTTTCGTTGCACTCTAAACAAGCTACGGGGCAGGCCCGTATTCAAAAAACACTTGAGGCATCCGCTCAGGACGTTCTCGTTCTCATTCTCGCTCTCATTCACGGGGATGCCGCTATTATCGGGGGTAGTTTTACTTAGTTTCTTAATAATTTTTTACATCTCGAGTTAAACTTGATAACTCGGCAAGATTTTTAAAAATAATTACAGAAAATTGTAGCAAACAAATTAAAACGCAAGAAAGAATAAAGGTATAACTATAGACTAAACTATTTCTGTTTTTTTACATTTAAATTGATACACAAACTTTTCCATTTAATGGAAGAGAATGATTCATAGTCCATGGGTATATGTTGGTTGGATAGAAGTTAGTCAATTTGCTTTACCGAAATTATAACAAAAATGAAATGAATGAGCTAAAAATACATTTTGAAAATTGTTACGGAATTAAAAAACTGCAACACACATTCGACTTTAACAAATCAAAAGTGCAAATTATTTATGCACCAAATGGTTCCATGAAATCTTCATTTGCTAAAACATTAGAGGACATTTCGCTTAACAAAGTTTCAGAAGACAGGATTTTTAATGAGCGTGTAAATCATAGATCAGTTCTTGTTGATAATAGAGATATTTTAAAAGAAGAAATCTTTATAATAAATAGAATGCAAGATGCAGATTTTAAAGAAGCATCTACGATTTTGGCAAATGAAACACTTAAAAATGAATATGATACAATAAATATAAAACTAAATGAATTAAAAAAGGAATTTGTAAAAAACATCCACCCTTATTTTGGTCTGAAAGAAAATATAATTGAGCAAACAATTTCAGATGCTTTCAAAACAGATTTTTATAGCTTTATTGAGAATCGAAAAGCCGAAATTTTATCTATTGAAACACCTATTTTGACAAACATAGTTTTCAATGAAATTTTCAATGACAAAGTATCGAAATTTTTAAAAGAGAAATCATTCAATACAAAAATTAAAGAATATATTTCAGTTTACGACAAGTTAGTCAATGAAAACATTACTTTTTTTAAAAAGGGAGAATTCAATCATAACAATGCAGACAATATTACGAAGTCTTTAAAAGATAATGGTTTCTTCAAAGCAAAACATAAAGTCAAAATTAAAGATATTGAAATTGGGAATATTGATGATTTAGAAAATGTTATAAAGGAAGAGAAAGAAAAAGTCCTAAACGACCCAGAATTAACTTCAAAATTCAATGAAATAGACAAAGCTTTAAATGCTAACAATGAGCTTCGAAATTTCAGAAATTACATTGAAAACAATCAGGAAATAATCAAAGAATTTATTGATTTAGAAAATTTTAAAAAGAAACTAATACTTAACTACATAGCAAATCACAAAAGTGAATTCGATGTTTTTGCAAAAATTTATGCTGAATCTAAAACAAGACGAAATGAAATTACTATCGAGGCAAAGAAAGAACAAACTGATTGGTTAAAAGTCCTCGATATCTTCAAAAATAGATTTACCGTTCCTTTTAAAATCAAAATAAAAAATCAAGAAGATGTTATCTTAAAAAATGAACCTGCGTCTTTGATCTTTACGTATGAAGATGGTATAGCAAAAAAGGATCTGGGTGGTGCTGAGATAAATAAAAGCTTAAGTACTGGAGAACAAAGAGTTTTTTATCTCCTTAACATTATCTTTCAAATTGAGTCAAGAAAAAAGCAAGAAAATGACCAATTATTTATAATCGATGATATTGCAGACTCTTTTGACTATAAGAACAAATATGCAATTATTGAATACTTAAAGGACATTGCAGACATCCCCAGATTTAAAATGATTATACTTACACACAATTTTGATTTCTATAAAACAATTAAGAAGAGATTAGAAGGATTGAACAACTGGGAAGGTAATTTTAAGGCCATAAAATTTGAAAGCGAAATAAACTTAGTGCCTGGTGAAAAACAAGATGTCTTTCCATTATTGAGAAAGAACTTTCCAACTTGTGAAAAGTCTTTTATTTCATGTATTCCATTTGTTAGAAATTTAATTGAATATACAATAGGAACAAATAACATTAATTACCTAATCTTGACTTCTTTGTTGCATATAAAACCAACAAGATCAATCGAGGGTATAAAAGAAACAAAAGAGCATACAACTGGGAAAATTTTGGCAATTTTCAATAGTATTTTTAATACTACGGCAACTTTACAAAACCCAACACAAAAAGTCTATGATTTAGTTATTTCAATTGCAGATGAAATTGAAGCAAACAAATCAATTATACCTGTATTGGACTTAAAATCAAAACTTTGCTTATCAATTGCCATAAGATTTAAAGCTGAAGATTACATTATAAATAGAATTGCCGATGCAAATTTTCATACTAACATTTGGAGTAAAGAGACTGGCAAAATTATTGGGCAATACAAAACTGAATTTCCTAATAACAAAAAAGAAATTGAAATTTTCGATAGAGTAAACTTAATGACAGCAGAAAACCTACACTTGAATTCATTTATGTATGAGCCATTGATGGATTTATCAGAAGACCATCTGTTGACACTATATAATGATGTAAAGGAACTAGAAAACAATAATGCCTGAACGGAAAGATGGTGCAACTAAATTCAAAAGAAGTTTTCCGTTTATCATTTTACAAGACTGGATATTGGAAAATTAAATCCAACCATTACATAGTTATAAAATTCCACAACATAAAAAACTCAAATAAATAGAGCCGAACTAATAAAACGGGGCAAGAAATCTACAAAGCCATAAGAGTAGAGTAAAAAAATAAAATTGACATGAAAAAAGTACTTTTAATCACAATTCTGGGACTACTTATTTCCTCTTGTTCATCTAAATGGGAATACAAAGTCGTTATTGTAAAAGGGACGGAAAAAGAACAATCAAAATTCGACCCAAAAAAATTTGAAATTACAAATGAATCTCTTAATCTATTTGGAAAAGACGGTTGGGAATTAGTTAACGTTTATCCAACAACGGAAACTGTTCATCCTAATTTTGGCAATAGTGAATATGTGACCGGAATGCAACCAAATGTAAGAACTTCAGAATTAAACTTCGTTTTTAAACGTAAAAAATAATTGCTATTATGAAAAGTCTGTTAAAATATATTTTAGGACTTACAATTATTATTAGTAGTTGTAACAATATACCTAATAAACC
>DASWYG010000250.1:0-4299 GCA_036405075.1 Bacteroidia bacterium
CTGTCTTTACTGCCAAATTTAGAATCGCGGTCGCCAAACTTTCCTGAATCAGAGGTCTTTTTACGTGCACCATCTTTGCCATAGCTGCTTGGGCCTTTGCCATAGTCTTTGCCACCGCTGCGTTTGTCATCAGAACCAAAAGGAGGTTTTCGGCTTCCGCCCGGACCTCTTGAAGGACCACGGCTGCCACTACCCGGTTTAGCTAAAAATCTTGGTGGGGCCAATTCATCTTTATCAAAAAGATCAAAACCTGAATCTTTTCTTTCTTTTACAGATTTACTTTCGAATCCTCTACCTTTAGGAGCGGGTCTTGAACCAGCGTCTCTTTTCAAGGGTTTTTTAAAATCCGCCTTCTTACCGCCGAACCTATTGCCGCTATCTTTTTTTCTTTCTGACATTATTGCCGCAAAGATACGCTTAATCTAGTGATTTTTTTGAACAAAAGACCATAACTGGGCTCAATAATAGGATTTTGAGACAAACACAGGTATTTTGATTTATAACGATTAGAATTTAGTCGAAGGCCCTTAGA
Organism: Bacteroidia bacterium; assembly: GCA_036405075.1. Lineage (GTDB taxonomy): Bacteria > Bacteroidota > Bacteroidia > NS11-12g > UBA955 > JABMMZ01. Next base: position 533 of record DASWYG010000250.1, read on the forward strand.
GGAAATCTGTTTAATAAAATCAACAAAATGAGTGCTCAAAATACAAGGTGTTGGTGTTTTAATGAATTAAGTAAATTTGCTCTAATTGACTATTTTTGAGTCCAATTATAAGCTCCTTTTAAATGTTTGGATCAGTTGACTCAATGTTGCTTATCAAACTGAAAACCTGTATTTTATCGTCTATAAAGACTTTTATGACCTTTATCATCATGAAGTTAAAATTAAAATACATACCTTTGCGACCGTACTTATAAAAACGTCAATGATAATTCCAAGATTTTTAAACCCAACAGGCTCATTTCACGCAGAACTAAGAAAACGCATCAATGATTACTTTGTTGAGATTAAATCAAAACCTACTGGTAATGCAAAATTGTATACCAAAGCTGTGATCCTTGTTACCACATTCATAGCTGTTTATGTTCACTTAATCTTTTTCACTTCTCCAAACATTTTCATCAGTTTGACTGAATGCATCATTTTGGGAGGTCTTACTTCCGCTATCGGCTTCAACATTATGCACGATGGCGCTCACGGCAGTTTCAGTCAACAAAAATGGCTGAATGAACTTGCTGGTTTGTCACTCAATGTATTGGGTGCCAACGTTTTCATGTGGAAAACCAAACACAATGTTGTTCACCATACCTTTACCAACATAGAAGGCATGGATGATGATATCAATGCAAAACCTTTCCTCAGACTTTGCGAATCGCAAAAAAGGTATAAAATACACCGTTACCAGCATGTTTATTTCCTGGTAGCCTATTCACTGTTGTATCTTTATTGGATCTTCTTTACAGACTATAAAAAATACTTCACCAAAAAAGTAGGCGAAATGCCCATCAAACAAATGAGTGTTTCTGAACACTTTACTTTTTGGGGTTTCAAAGCTCTACACTTGATTTTGTTTGTTGTTGTCCCTATCTATTTCGTTGGATTCTCGGCTTGGGTAATAGGTTTTCTCACCTATGGCTTGTTTGCTGGTATCGTTCTGAGCATCGTTTTCCAATTGGCTCATACAGTTTCTGATACTCACTTCCCTGAAGTTGATGTCAACACCGGTAAAGTTGAAGACGAATGGGCTGTACACCAATTGAAAACCACTGCTAATTTTGCAACCCGTAACAAAATCGTATCTTGGTTCACAGGTGGTTTGAATTTCCAAATTGAACACCATTTGTTCCCACACATTTCGCACATCCATTACCCTGAAATCAGTAAAATCGTTAAGGAAGTTTGTAGAGAATACAACATCCCTTACATCGAATACCCTAAGGTACGTTTAGCTGTTGCTTCACACATCTCTCATTTGAGAGACATGGGCAAAGCTTAATCGTTTTCCAACATATTTGTCATTTTTTTGTCAGGCATTTCTTAAATAAAAGAATTATTTGAGAAATGCCTGATTTGTTTCATAATATTGTGCAAATGATAACTGCCTATGAAACAAAAATACTTCATCTACTTATTTATTTGTTTCTTTACAAGTCTTGAGCTTTACTCGCAAAAACCGTACTGCGACGCCTTTCATTACTACCAAAACTCGAGCATAGGCAACTACAACTCCAACAGTTATGTCATTGCATTGGAACAAGTTCGAATCCGAGAAGATCAAAATATACTGTTTAATCGACTCGGCGATGGTTACAGTGGAAATCTAAATTGTGGTGAAGAATACAGATTGGCCAATAGCACCAGCAATTCTGTAACCTTATTTTCTGGTGGCACATATACAATCGATGCCAGTTCCTCTTCTGCCTATTCTTATTATGCTTCCTTTGGTGCCTTCATAGACTTCAACAATGATAAAGATTTTATTGATCCGGGTGAGTATTTGGGTAGCTGGCAGGATGCTTATAATGGCAAATTCAAACAAAGTGTGCTTAAAAGTAAAGATTTTCAAATACCCTGCAATGCTTCAATTGGCCAAAACCGTTTGAGGATTGTGTGCAATTACTACGGATACCCAATGAATGCCTCTTATGGCTGCACTTCATGTTCGGGTGCTCCTTTTTTTGGCGAAACAATGGACATTTGCATCAACATCAGTAAACCCAGTGTTTTTGCAGCAAATTTCACTCTACCTTCAAAAGATATATGGGTTAAGAACTCTTATCTTTTCAGCAGCACCAATATCGGCAGTTCTTATACACACAACTGGGACATTGAAAACGATGGCAGTGTAGATCAAACTGGCATCAAAAGCAACTATGTCAATCCAATGATGTTATGGCCATTGCAAGGCAACCATTGTATCAAATTAACCACATCAACCTGCAACAACAAAGACAGCATCACAAAATGTTTCGACGTCAAATTGCCTATGGCTTCGCCTCAGGCCGATTTCATCGCCTCTTCCGTTTATATCCCACAATATGAAGTCTTGTCTCTATTCGATCTCAGTGATTATGGTCCATACCAATGGGAATGGAATGTATATGATTCCATAACTTATGCAGGAATAGGGTTTTATCCATCTGTTGCAGGGGGAGAAATATTAGCAGATCCTTATGGCACCGGACAAAATCAATTTTCAAAAAACCCTCAGTTTTCCTTTGACTATCCGGGCTGTTATACAATTGAGTTGACCTCATTAAACGACGTTGGTCCTTCCCCACTAGCAATTAAGAAATGTTACATCAATGTTACCTATCCCAATGATTTCAAATTGGGCTACGGAACTTATGGACCCTTGTCTGACAATAGAGTTGAAAGTTTAAATGGTATCATTTCTGACAATGGTGGGCCAAATTTGCCTTATGACAATTTACAAGGTATGGGCAGCAGGTCTTACTTATGCATATCTCCTTGTAATGCAAAGAAAATCACATTGACCCTTCAACAATTAAAGTTCAGTGATGCCGGTGATGTTTTGAGCATTTGGGACGGAAAAGAACCCAGGGGACCGGGCAATACGCTTTTGGCCAAATACAGCAAAGGCTCGGCCTACACGGCTAAGCTAAATGCCTTTAGCGGGAATATGTTCATTTTATTTGAATCGGATGGCAATGGCGTTGATTCCGGATTTTTAGGCTATTATTCTGTCGAATCAGGGAATGGCAATCAAATAACACCAGAATTCAAACTTCAATTTGATTCTGTTTATCAAGGTGTGCCGGTTAAATTCATCAACACTACAAAAGCAGTTAGTGGCGTACCTACCTGGAAATGGAGCATTGATCAAACCGAAGTATCCTATAATCCCGCAGAATTTCAAACCGTGTTCAGCGACCTCAATCAGCATGAAGTTTGTTTGGAAATGAACTCCTGCTCAGGCAAGCAAAATATTTGTCAAACCATAAATGCATTGGTGCCGGTAATGCAAATGCCATTGGATTTTAAGATCAGCAACATACGACCAAAGGCACATACTGATTTGGTGGTGTTAATGCCTGTTTCATCAAACACCAACACATTTCGTTGGAACATCAGTCCAAACACATATCAGCTGATGAATCCTCCTGCCAATTCTTTACAATATGGTCCAGGATTCATCAACTACAACAATTTGCCCGGAGATTCCCTTCCAACACCAATCATTAAATTCACTGCGGGTACTTGTTACTCCATTACACTTCAGGCATACAACTCTAATAGTAAAACCTATACTTCAATTAGCAAATCCAAATCAAATGCACTTTGTGCTCTTGATTATTGCGAAACCAGTGTTTATGCACTTGCTGAAAGTGTTGGCATCAACAAAGTGATCATTTCAGACAACAATGGTATTTACCTTGAAAACTTTACAAATTCAGGCAAAAAGGCAT
>DASWYG010000251.1:0-2829 GCA_036405075.1 Bacteroidia bacterium
AGGATACAAGTGGCAGAAGAGAAATTCAACCAAGATTTACTTACAATGGGAATGCCTGGTTTGTTCGTTCCTTGAAGGCATATCCTGACGCTTTGCAAGAAATGAATGCATTGAAAGCTGCAAACAATAAAAATGAAGCTACTTTCAATTCTGGTTTTAAATCCAATAAAGGATTGAGTGCCGGTGAGTTTATAAGAGACAGCAGTGCCTATGCCAAATTGACCAGCTATCATCCGGATACCATGAGGTATGAGGTGAACAATGCAAATAATGGTTATTTGGTCTTCTCCGAAATTTTCTATGACGATTGGAGAGCTGAGATCGATGGTAAACCTGTAACCGTCAACAAAGTTGACTATACACTCAGAGGAATTCCGGTTCCTGCCGGCAAGCACAATGTTAAATTGTATTTCGATAAAGGTCCTGAAAGTACCAATATGATAGAAAAAACGTTGTCAATAGCCATATTGATCGGTATGTTGGTGTTGATCGCCATGTGGTTGAAATCATATACCGGCAAACAGGAGGCATGAAGCTATCGGTCATTTCCATAGCTTACAACAATTTGGCCGGGTTGAAAAAAACCTTGGCCGTTTTCCAAAAAGGCCAATTCATAGATTCCATTGAGTTGGTGATCGTAGACGGAGGTTCCAATGATGGAACTTCCGAGTTTTTAAAAGAGCAATCCATTACACAAAATTGGGTGTCTGAGCCTGATAAAGGTATTTACAATGCCATGAACAAAGGATTGAATATGGCAAAAGGGGATTATGTTTGGTTCTTAAACTCAGGCGATTTTGCATACAATGCCGAATCCGTATTCAATTTACTGACTATACTTGAAACGAATCCGGATGCAGTTTATTCAGAAACCATGATGGTTGATGAAGGAGGTAAAGAGTTAGGAACAAGGTCGAAAATAAGTACCAGACAATTGCCTGAGATGCTCAGTTGGAAAAGTTTCAGGATGGGAATGAACGTGAGTCACCAATCATTTGTCATCAAGCGTGATTTGGCATTACCCTATGATGAGAGCTACAGATATGTATCAGACATAGATTGGATGATCAGGTGTTTAAAAGCCTGTAAAAACATCCGGAAATCTGAAAGAATATTGGCCTGTTTTACATTGGATGGTTTTTCTAGCAAACACAGGAAAGCGAGCAATAAGGAACGTTTTAAAGTCTTGCAAAAACACTATGGTTTTTTGTCCAATTTGATCAGTCATATTCAAATTATTATCAGAAAAATATTGAAACCTTCAGGACTCTAAGTTCTGCTACTCAGTGCAATAAAATTCACTGAATTCTAATTCATTTATTTTGTTTAAATTCGAACCCTGATGAAAAATTCAATTGTTTTAGCATTCAGTTGTCTTGCTGCCTTCATGGCAAGTGCGCAAAATAACGAGAAAGGTGTTTTTTCTGGCAATTTCATGAGCAATACTCAGGCGTATGACCGAGATGCAAAAATAGGAGCCACAACAGAGGTTTACAATAAGTACAAGAGCAGTACCGATGCCTGGTTGTTTTTGAACTATAACATCAAAGGTTATAGTTTCTCTCTGCGTTATGATATGTTCAACAATTCGCCTTTGCTCAATCCACAGACCGTTTACAACAAACAGGGTGTTGGATTTTGGCAAGCTTCTAAAGATATTGGCAATTTGAATTTAACTGTTGGTTATTTCTATGATCAATTTGCTTCAGGTATGATCTTTAGAGCTTACGAAGAAAGATTACTTGGTTTGGATTATGCCATACAAGGTGTAAGGGTAAAGTATAATTATAAGAATTTGGCAATCAAAGGATTTGCCGGTCAACAAAAAGGCAATTACCCCAATGATAAATTTGGTGTTTTCCCTGAGGCCATCAAGGGTGCCAATGCAGAATACAATTTGAAACTGGGCAAAGTCAACTCAATTATAGGAACATCCATGGTCAATAGAACATTGGATCAGAACAGTATGAACAACATCGTGAGTGAGATCAACAGTCAGGCTCTAAGCACACGTTTTTATCCCAAATACAATACCTATGCATACAATGGCTATGTTCGATTGGGTTACAAAAACATCAGTTATTATGGCGAGTACATTTATAAAACAAAAGAAGCCATTAGAAATCAAGATGCGAGTTTGTTGCTCAACAGAGATGGCAGTATATTCTTCAATACCCTCAGTTATTCAAAAGCCGGCATGGGTAAGGCCAAGCAATCTTCATTTGGTGTCAATTTGCAATACAAACGTGTACAAGACTTTGTTCTCAGAACTTCTCCTTATGAACAACTCAACAATGGATTGATAGGTTATGTGCCTTCAATAACCCGACAAAATACTTATAGATTATTGGCAAGATACAATGCTGTGACTCAGTTTTTGGGTGAAGAATCTATGCAGGGTGAAATCATTTATACGCCTAAAAGAGGAACTACTTTTACCCTCAATGTATCGAATGTTAACAGTTTGAAGTCAAATGGCGATACCATGGGGAATGCCATGAATTTGTTTAAAGAGTTTTATTTCGAAGCTCAACATAAGTTTTCAAAGAAATTCAAAGCCAAGGTAGGCGTTCAAAGTATATACTACGATCAAAGTCGTTTTGAACAAAAAGAGCGTGACAGTTCATACAAAGACGTGAACACACTGACCCCGTTTTTTGAATTGACCTACAAAATCAACAAAAAGACCTCATTGCGTTTTGAATCACAATATCTTGAAACTGATGCCGACCTAGGCAGTTTCTATAATGGGGTATTGGAACTCAATTACGCACCTCATTGGAGTTTTAGTATTGGCGATATGGTTAATACCAAACCTCATAGATCTTC
>DASWYG010000252.1:0-3533 GCA_036405075.1 Bacteroidia bacterium
TCTGGTAACAGATGTTGTTGATATTCATCGAATATACTTCTAGTGGCTTATTTGCTATGACTTGAAATTTATCATTGATGGATACCAAATTTGCATATTCTGAATGAACATCCAATAAATAAATGACAGAGTCGTTTTTGCCAAAACAGAAAGTTTTGATTTTAAATGGCATTTTATGCTTGCCAATAACAGAACGATCAGGTTTCATCAGAATGAGTTCAGAGCTATCACCGATATTGTTATGTCCTAAAATGTAATTTCCGGAAGGGGAATATAAGGCTCTGCTACAATTTATTTGATTGTAAATGCCTCTATGCACGCTGATGGCCTTGTCATAAGTATTCAAAATGTAACTTGAGTCCTGAATTTTATAAGAAATGGACTTGTAAGCATCATTGACAGGATTGATGGATTCGATGACTTGTGCATTCAATGGTTCTGTCTGCAAAAAGCAAAAAGCAATGAGAATGTTAAATGTTATCCTGATTTTCATTTGAGTTGATCAAAACAAATATACATTTATATTTTTAAAGTGAAAGCAATCATCAATCCGGATGTCATTAAGTTTCAAGCATAAAAAAAGACGATTGATGTCAATCGCCTTTTTTAGAATATACGTAAGAACCCAACTAACTCAAGTACACTTGTTGCAAAAAGGCTTTAGCTGAAACCGGTTTGCGACCCAATATGTTTTCTAACTCTTTGCTGTCTGAATCGAATTCACCATCTGCAATGGCATTTGCAAATCCACTGAACATACCAATGTATTCTGCAGGTACACCTGCTTCTGCTAATACTGTTTCATAAGTCCCTTTGTCGGGACTTGTATAAGCAACTTGTTTGCCTGAAACATCACTTAAGTGATTGGCAATATCAGAGATGCTGAGTTTTTCTGAATTGCCCAAAGCAATTGACTTATTGTCAAATTCATTGCTCAATAGAATATTGGCAGTGGCTTCAGCCAAATCGTTTCTTAAAACAAATGATGAAACAGTTTCACCCGCCGGAAAGAATATACCTTGTTCTAAAACCTTTTCACCTAAAAACATTGGCAATGTATCTGCATACAAGTTGTTGCGCATAATGGTGTAGGTGAGTCCTGATGCTTTTATAGCTTCTTCAGTGTCAATGTGCGATTTGGCGAGAAAAGCAATTGGAGAACTGTTGCTGTCATTCTTTCTGTCGAAACTTGTGTAGTAGATGTGCTTAACTCCGCTTTCTTTTGCTGCTCTCACGGCATTGACCTGCTGATTACTTCTGTTGGCAATGTCTGTTCCTGAGATCAAAAGCAATTTGTCTACCCCTTTGAATGCAGCAACCATAGAACCGTAATTGTCGTATTCACCTTTTCTTATTTCTATTCCTTTTGCTTTTAATTCAGAGACTTTGTTTTCATCTCTTACAAATGCAATGATATCCTGAGCAGGAAAGCCTTTGCTCAATAAGAATTCTATGGTGGCTTTTCCTAATTGACCGGATGCTCCGGTGATTAAAATTTTATTGTTCATTTTCTTTTTGAATTATGCAACAAAAGTAATTACATTTGCTACTTAAAGTATAGTGGTATACTTTAGTATAGCGCTATACTTTTGTATACTGATTAATAAATGAATGTAAAATCCATGCAATTCAGCTTTAAGAAAGCTAAATCTTGCCCAATACAATTTGTATTGGCAGTGAATGATACTTTGAATGTGATCAATGGTAAATGGAAGCTGCCCATCATTGGTTCACTGTTGTTTGATAAGAAGCGATTCACAGAAATACAACGCAATATTCCTAAGATAACACCTCGAATGCTGTCCAAAGAGTTGAAAGAATTGGAAATAAACGGCATTGTAAAGCGCACAGTATATGATACGATACCTGTTAGTGTTGAATATGAATTGACCAAATCCGGTGAGAATTTGGGAGAAGTATTGGATAAAATGCTTGAGTGGGGCATAGAGCATCGAAAGGTGGTGTTCAAATAAAGAGCTCCCTTTCTTAAAAAGGAAGCTCTTATTGATTACAAGTTCATACCGCCTGAAACTTCAATGCGTTGACCATTGATCCATCGACCATCTTCTGAACATAGAAAGGCGACAACTGGTCCTATGTCTTCAGCTAAACCTACTCTTCCAAGTGCTGTTAATCCGGAGATCAATTGATTGTATTCCTGATTGTCTCTCACCCGACCTCCTCCAAAATCAGTGGCAATAGCGCCCGGCGCAACTACATTGACCGCTATTCTTCTGGAGCTCAATTCCTTTGCAACATATTTTGTGAATGTATCAATAGCCCCTTTCATAGAGGCATATACTGACAAACCCGGGAATGTTGTGCGGGTTAAACCTGAAGATATGTTGATGATTCGGCCTCCATCTTGTATGAACGGCAAAGATTTTTGAACCATATAAAAAACGCCTTTGAAATGTATGTTGTACATCTCATCCATTTGTTCTTCAGTAGTTTCAACAATCATTTTTTGTAATGATGAACCGGCATTGTTGATCAGGTAATCAAAATGAGCTTCACCATAGGTTTCGGTCAAATAGGCATTCAGTTCAGTAAAGAAAGCATCGAATCCGGATATAAGTCCGGTGTTCAGTTGAAATGCCTTGGCTTTTTGTCCCAATGCTTCAATTTCTTTGATGGTGTCATTGGCTGCATCAGCTTTTTGATTATAGGTGAAAACAATGTCTACGCCTTTTTGGGCCAAAGCAATGGCCATGTTTTTGCCCAATCCCCGGCTAGCACCGGTGATCAGAGCGATTTTTTGTTTGTTCATGAATGGTTTGAATTTTATGGAGCAAAATTGAGCCTTAATCCATTCAACTCTTTTGCTTCATTCAATCCAATGTTTGTAAAAATCAAATAATACAGATTATTCTCTGAACGAGATTGGTGACATGCCACTGTGTTTTTTGAAGAAATTCGAGAAGTGAGCAGTGTCTTCAAACCCCAATGTATAGCCTATCTCACTGATGTTCCAATCGGTTTGTTTCAATAGGATTTTAGCTTCTTGTAATATACGCGCGCCTATGATCTCTGTGGTGGTATGTCCAAGGTTTTCCTTGAGCACCTTGTTCAAATGATTGACATGAATGGCCAATCTGTCGGCAAAGTCTTTGGCAGTTCTCAAGTCCGGTTTTTGATGAATGGATTCAATTGGGAATTGTCTCTCCAACAGTTCTATGAACAATGTGGTGACCCTGTTGGCAGCATTGTGTGTTTGTGTCAGAGTTTCCAATGGTCTCAACTTTTGTCCCATGTGTATCAATTCGATCACATAGTTGCGAAGCAAGTCATATTTGTATTCATAGTCACCATCAATTTCTTTCTTCATTTTAAGGAATAAGGCTTCAGCCTCCTTGGCTTGTTCGTTGTTAATCTCAAAAACCGGTATAGACCCGGATTTAAACAATGGGACATCTTGAATTTTGATGCCACTTTTGTTGCTGTCCATAAATTCATCAGTAAACACACAGAATGAGCCGGATTGCTTTTCATCTAAATTGATCCAATTGTATGGAATCTTAGGTGTGGCAAAC
>DASWYG010000253.1:0-15737 GCA_036405075.1 Bacteroidia bacterium
GCAACAGCGCTGTTGGAGCTGCTCACATTGTTTGGCATAGAGCTCCATTGATAAGTGGTGCTGCCAAAATTGGCCGATAAAGTGCCGTATGTATTGTGGTTGTATGAATGAAAGCCTGTGCCGGTGGTTGGATAGCTCCAATATTTCATGATCTGTGCCATGGCTGTAGCCACGCAACCTGTTACAGAACTGCCCGGACAAGATGCATTGTAATAAGGAGACTGATTCCAGGTAGTGCTCATCAAAGGATTGACGGATGCACGCTTACCGGCTTTGGCTTCAACAGTACCCAAACTCAAACTCAACCATTCCTTTTTAATGAGCTCAGAAGCTTCCATCTTTTTTTCTATGATGGTTCTTATTTGTTCTTTGTATCCTTCCATCCACTTGGCCACACTTTGAGGAATCTCATTGGGCTTAAATGTACCCTGATTGGAGTATCCAATTATGGCTTGCGCATTGTCATCAGCCGACACCATAATGAAACCCTGTGTGCCAATATTGAACACATAAAAGTAGTTCAATGGTGTTGTTGACGAGTTAGGTGTTTTGGCCTTCGACGCCGATTTGTAGATTAAGGACAAAGATTGATCACCTCCTGTAAAGGCAACTTGTGTTTTGAATCTTAAAAAATTAGATCCGACTCTTTTAGCTGTTTCTTCATCTACAGGTTTTGCAAAAAGCACATGTACGAAGAATAACATGGTGAGAATGGTAAATATCTTTTTCATATTAATTTTTAAGTAGGGCGAAGGTAATTCATACATGTGATAAAGAAGCAAAAAAAATGAAATAAAAATATTGTAAATATCAGGTAATAAGCGTTTTGACTTATGTGGAGGGTGTAGTATTTTTTACTTATTTGCTTATATTTACCAAGTGATTTTATGCTGTATTAAGTGGTTGTAAATCATTAGGCTATATGAAATTAAAATACTGTTTATTGTTTTTGTTTGCTTGTTTAACTTTTAAATCCATTAAAAGCCAAATTTTAATGAAATATGCTGATTCTGTGTACAATAGATTGGAAGTTGAGGATTTTAATAAAAATTCGATAAAATCTTACAGAATCATTGAGCATAGGGTCGGTTTATTGGGACGAATTAAAAGCGACAGCATAATTCGGACAGAAACGAGGTTAAGTGCCGACAGACAATTGCTTAGATCGTACATCAATCAAAGTGAATTATTGGATACAATTCATTACAATGCTCACCATAAAAAAATGTACCATGGCCGACTTGAATTTAGAGAAAGTGAAAAGCATCGATGCGATACATATTATTCCAGGGTGTATTGTCACTACGATACCATACAGAATTTAACTTCTGCCTCTTATACCCTTTTTAAAATGGCCAATGGACATGAATACAGTTTAATGGATTCATTTGAACGACTCTGGTTCAGAAATGAAAGGGGCAAAACAGATCGTTCTGAAGACCACTATGCCAATAGATTTCATGTCAGTTCGATTTGTACTTACAATGCGATGGGCATGATCAGCAGCATTGAGTATTTCGACGGCAATAAAAACCATTATAATTTTGAATCGGTCAAACGATACTTTTACAATACTGACAGTGCATTGATTGAAATGACCGATTCAAATTCAGAAAGGTTAATTCGAATACTATACACATACAAAGGCAAACATTTGATGATGACCAATAGAACAATTGTTGAAAATCCTAGATGTTTCATTGTACAGGTGCCGTTGCGCAAATTTGAGTATAGAACGGATTATGACAGCATGGGGCAGGTGAAGTTTGTGTACAATTCGGCCCGAAAAAAGGTGATCAATATAGAAAACCATTACGAACACAACCGTTTAACTTGGCGAATCATTAAGATCAAAAACAAACGCATCAAAGAAGAATATGTATACAATGAGAAAGGTAGTTTGATTGCGGTTAGGGTTTACAGAAGAGGTATCAAAAAATCGGAAATTGATTATGTATACGATTCAATGGGTCGATTGAGTAAATTGAAGCGATACAAAAATGGTGTTTTACGCGAATGTATAAGTATAGTGTTTGATAAATTGTGAAAAGTTGTTATTTTTGAATAAGGCTATAAATGATGAAAGCATTAACAATTTTATTTGGTGTTTGTGTGATCCTATTGATAGGGGCATGCGAAAACAATAACTCAACTTCAAACAACCATTTCAATAATGGCACCAGTGTAAACGATCTGTACAGGTTTTTTCCTCAGAAAGATGGTAATCACTGGTTTTATTCAAATGAGTATTATGATTCATTAGGCAAGCGGGTCGATTCATTTGAGTCAAAATCAGTCTTTAGTCAAGACAGTGGCGTCATCAATTCATATACAGGTAACTCATACTTGGGGTGGATGCAATGGCAAACATCTGGTGGTGCCGTTAGATGTTGTGGTGGTATCACTTTGATCAATTATTACAATTTGGATTGTAACAGCGATTCTATCTTGATTGATTCAAAACAGGATCTTCCTTCCAGAAAAATTTATCAGTATTGTGTACCGGCCTATCTTAAAGATCTTTTGAACTATGAGAAAGTGAAGTGCATTCACACCAAACAGATCAATACAGAAGCAAATGGGAAGAAACTGATCATAGACCGATATTATGGATATGATGTAGGTTTGATATACGATGTTGAAACCTATTATGCCGCAAATGGTGTTCAAAGGTATAAGATCGTACAAAAGATAAAACGACACCAGTTTTAATGGTCATAGTTCGGCCTTGAATTTTGCTAAGAGTCCGGGTTTGTAAATACGGCTTAAGGGCAATGTTACCTCATTTTTTAGAAAAACTTTGTTGCGGCTTACCGAACTGATAAAGGTGAAGTTGACAAGATAAGATTTGTGCACCATTACAAATCCATCACTTAGTTGTGTGTGCACTGTTTTTAATGGACTGTGCACCAACATGGTTTTGCCATTTGTGAAATGGATTTTGATATAATTCTGCAATCCTGAAATGTAACTGATGTCTTGAGTTGCTATTTTGAAAAATTGACCGGATGAGCGTATGAACCAATCGGTTTGTTCGGTATGTTTAACAGTGTGCTTTTCCAAAACTTTCTGAATTGCAGCATTAAATCTTTCCTGACTAAAGGGTTTGAGCAGATAATCGGAAGCATTCAACTCATAACTTTCAACTGCATATCCGGCATGTGCGGTTGTGAAAATAAACATTGGCATCTTTTTTAATTCATGGATCATTTCTATGCCACTCATGCCCGACATCTGGATGTCTAAGAACACTAAGTCTATTCCACCGTTTCGAATGATGCAGATTGCTTCTTCTGCACTTTTAGCAATATCCGCAAGACTCAGATTAGGGTGAGCACCTATCAGTTCTGTTAAACCTTTTCTAGCCAAAGGTTCATCATCAACAATCAAGCAATTCAATTTAGTACTCATCTTTTATCCAAATCAATGTTTCAAAGTTGTTTTGATTCTTGCTGGTTGTCAAGCCGGCGCGATCACCATAGATGATTTTCAGTCTTTTGCTTAAGTTTTCCAAACCAATTCCGGAGGACTCTTGATTTTTGTAGAAGGGATTAATGCTGTTATAAACTCTGTAACAGAAAAGTCCGTCTTCATTTTTATTGATGTTGATTTCTATGAATTGATCAGGACCCGGACCGGAGAATTTAAACGCATTTTCAAGAGGCACTATCAGCAACAATGGCGCTATTTCAAATTTTAATTCTTTGTTCCAATTCATCTTTACCCTGAAGCCTGTTTCTTTTCTTATGTCTTGAATCGAAATGTAATCCTCAAGAAACTTGATCTCAGATGCTAGATCTTTGCTTTCATTGCCGGTATCGTAGATTTGATAGCGAAGAATCTCAGATAATTTGATGACCACATTCCTGGCCTTTATATTTTGTTGATCGATCAAATAGTGAATGTTGTTAAGCGTATTGAATAAAAAATGCGGACTGATCTGGTCTTTCAAAAGCTGCAGTTGTTGCTTCATATATGCTTTTTCGGATGATTCTGCCTTTATCAATTGATCTTTGTAGCGGCTGTATATGCGAACAGATAAGAATGATAAGCAGCCTATTGCGATCACCACATAAGTATCAAAAATTTGAAAGGATTCTCTTGCAAACGTTTTGCTAAAAGTTTCACTCATTCCAAGAGTTGAAGTATGAGCAAAGTAATGCAATACAATTAAGGTTCTGGCCGATACAAGTAGAATCAGAACGATGCCAAGAAAGAACCCGAATGATTGAATGATTTTTCTTTTTTTCGAATCTATTTTAATGATCACCAGATGAATTAAAGTTGAAGCAGCATAACTGACGGTAGTGTCGAAGAAGGAATTCAGTAGTATTTGAGGGTATTGTTCTGTGAACGATTCCCAGTAAATGATGCGGTATATCAACGACATCAGGAAGAAAATGATGCTAGTAAGAATCAAGCGTATTTGTTTTTCCATGTTCTTATTGTAAACTCTTGTGTCGACTGGGTGGTTAAGGATTAATACCGACTAAAATGAGATTGACTGCAAATTTCAATACAATCAGGACAGATTAAAAATGGTAAAAGTTGCTTTTGTCAATGAAAAATGACCACTTGTCAATGTTCCGGAGCTTGAAATCAAAAGAAGTTTTTGCACTTATGTGTGCGAATTAAATTTGAAGTATGAAAAACATCATATCACAAAAAATGTTCATGTTTATAGCCGTCATTTCTTTATTGGTGGCCTGTTCAAAAGAAGAAAAAGCTGCAACCGGCAATGGGCAAAATAATACAGTTAATCCTCCCGTTGTGTCATTAGAGGATACCATTTGCAGGAACTGGGAAGTTAAAAATGCCACTCACAATGGAACCAATGACCCTAGTTCGTTGGGATTGCGATTGACCATTAAAAAAGATGGCTCATATATTTTGCACACCACTTCTTATACCGGAACCTGGGAGTTTATTGAAAACAAACAAAAAGTATTGCTGGATAAGGGTACAAGTAGTTACAAAACCACTTGGACAATTAAAGAATTAAGCGCTAAAAAAATGAGGGTGACATTTACGAGTCCGTTCACAGGTGGAGCTGCAGAATGGGAAATGAAGCCTTATTGAAATTAAATATTTCGCAGATATTTTTGGTTTAAGAATCGAGCTTGTAAATTGACTTGCTTAGGACATTGTTGTTTTAAGCAAGTTTTTTTTGTTGCAATTGTATATTTTAGCAGCATGAAATTGAAATTGGCTTTATTCGCCTTATTACTGACCTTAATTCCAAGTCTGGAAGCAAAGTTTGAATACAAATTATTGGAAATAGACAAGGATGATATTCTTAGAAAAACCCTTTTAAAAACAGAGGGAAAGACATCAACTTTGATGATTGTGACTTCTAAAAAACTAAGTAAAAAGATAAAATTCACACCTTATGTCTTAGTGATTGAAAATGGTGAAAAAAAGTCTTTGACACCAATTGAACTTGCCCCATTAAGCAATAATGATGAAGGAGAGGAGAGGGTTATTGGCTTACACAAAATCGATGTAAACAATGTGCTTTTGCTGACAACAAGCGATAATAAGAAAGCCAATACAATGGTATTGAGGGTTTTGTCTGCGAGTGGTGAAGTGTTGTCTCAAAAATTATTCTCGAATACAGACAATAATTTCTTTAATTGTTTGATTCAGCAAGATAAAATTTATTTGTCTTTTCGCGATTTTGAGGCCAAATCTCATACTTACATGTCGCTAGACAAAGAACTGAATGCTATTGGAGAGGTCAATGTTGATCTGAACAAATTGGGTCAATACAGCAATGGATTTATGATTCATGGTGATGATATGTATGCCTTGTATACAAATCCGATCAAATCAGATGATGATTTAAGTAATGCTCAATTTCGGATTCTTAAACTCAATTTGGCGAAATCTGAATTGGTGAAAGAATTTGAATTTGTAAATAAAAAGTACTTCAGCAATTTTCGTTTCTTTAAAACGGCAAAGGGTATAGAGGTTATTTGTTTGTCCAGTTCTTCTGTCAGTAATCAAAATGAAACATTCATCTCGTCGTTGCAAATAACTTGGGACAAGATGGAATTGACAATGAAGAATGCTGAAACAGATGTGAAAAAATTACTTTCTCTGAGTGCCGGGAAACCCTTGGGATTTGGCGGTATGAATCACAGAATCAGTATGAATGTGGTTCGTGAAATAAATGCAGATTATACCTTTATATTTAGGTTGGCCTTTGAAACTGTCAGATCCATTTCAGAACCTCAATCAGGTGGCGGATATAAAACTTATGATTATTATGCCGCTTCTTTTGAAAAAGGATTGGTGTTTTCATTGGATAGCAATATGAGCAATATGCACTCTACAGCAACCATTCCAAATGCTTTTCAGAATGATGGGAAAAACAGCAGTAGATTTTATTTGTTCAATGAACCTGTTTCCGATTTCAATCAAATTGTATTTGCCAATGATACATCTAAACACTTGTTGATGTATGTAACCGGGATAACTGAAGGCGCCTATAAGCTGTGTATTCAAGTAAAACAAAACAACAAGTACAGTCCGGAACCCGCTAATGTAGTTGATCTTGATGCCAAAATAAATGCATTCTTTTACCAAAGGACCATTGAAGAATTGTCTCCGGGAGAGTTTGTTTTAAAGGTTTATCACAGAGGTGAAGGCGACAGATTGCTGGTTTTTAAAGCAGAATAATTTTAAATTGAATCAATTATTGAAAGCATTCTCAATTAGAATTGGGAATGCTTTTTTGTTTGATCAACATTAAAATCTGTTCGGATTTCAATGTTGAAGTTTTTTGGTGTTTCACTTGAAACTTAAAAAGGGTATAAGTGTAAAGCAAGGGAAAATATTATTTTTGAGCTCTCTCTATTTATGGAATACGACATCATTCAAACAGAAAAAGGAAAAAACATTGCATTGGTAACAACTGTCAACACCATCAGCACTTCTCAGGATGCCTTGGATTTATTGATGAATTGTATGTACAATGGTGCCGATGGATTGGTCTTAAATGAAAATTTCCTGCATCCTGATTTTTTTGAACTCAAATCAGGAATTGCAGGAAATGTTTTACAGGTATTCTCAACTTATAACGGCTACCTTGCAATAGTGGGACAATTTGATCGCCACAACAGCAAGAGTCTTTCAGATTTTATCTATGAAAGCAATAAGCAGGGTAGGATAGGTTTTGTAGAAAGTCAAACTGCGGCAATCGAATTTCTGAATCAAAACATCCGTTGAGCTTTTCGCTTACAGCATCCAACCGAAACGGAACATTGGTAAACCGGAGATTGTATCAATATAATTATAGGTGGCTTTACCGGTCACATTTTTAGCGCTAACACCTCCGGATGATACTGTTCTCTCTGATTCAGGATAACGAGTGCTGCGCAAGTTCAGCGCATTGTATTCAATACCGATGTACAAGCCTTCTGTGATCCAAAAGTCGAATCCTAAGAAGATATTTGCATTGATGTAATTGTTCTTGTTTTCTTGATTTTCAGAGTAAGCAGGCCTATATGAATTGCTGTTCGCGTTCTCACCTTCATAAATGGTTTTACCACCACCAAATCCCAATTGAAAACCAACATAAGGCGATAATCTTCTGTTGCTGCCAAAGTGTTTCTCTACGCCTAAACTCAAACCGGTGCTGCGGTCAGTTGTAGTGTAAGTACCGGTGTTACCTGTGCCATCATTGTTTTCAAAGTAATTTCTTGTGTTCTTTTGATTGTTTAATAATAAAGAAGCTCTTACTGCCAATTGATCTTTTAAGAAGTAACGGCAATTCAGACCCATAGAATTGATGTTGCTGAATGAATTAGAGATCGATAATCCAACTTGGGTTGTCCAAGTGCCTTGTACTGGTTTTAATGCTGCACTTTCTTGAGCATTCAAGGTACCAACGAATAAAAGTCCTAAGACTAAGGTTTTAATTTTTTTCATACTGTGAATATTTGACACAAAGATAGATAAGTCTTTGTAATAACAATCTGTTATTTAATGACTTTGACAAATGAATTCACAAATGAACCTTTTCTCAAATGGATTGACTTTTTTGAATTTCCTAAAAAAAAACACCCCGGAAATGAATCCGAGATGTTTCCTTACTATTGGCTTATAATAGATTTTTAGAGTTTTTGAAACTTCAGTACCTGACTGCCTTCAAGGGTTTCAATTTTAATGAAATATACTCCGCAGGCTATATTGCTGATATCAATGTTTTCTACCCCTATTGGAATTTTAATCATTGAAGCACCTGTAATGTCATACAATTCGGCACCAAAATGTTGGATGCCGGAAGTATTTACCAAATTCAGAATACTGCTGCCAGGATTCGGGTATACAATGAATGAACCGGTATTTACTGAATATCGATCGATGTTGGAATTGGGAGAAAATGTTTTTGAATAGCTGAATGTGCTGTCACAACCGGTCAATGTCAACGTTACTTTATGTGTATTTGAATTCATAAAGGTATAAAGAAAAGTGTCCTTATTAACAAAGCCTGTTTGCAGCGTGTCGTTCACATACCAATTGGTGATGTAATTCCATCTGAAATCGCTTCTGTATTGATTGACAAAAACGGTTTGAAATCCAATGCTTGGACTGGTATGAGTGTAATAGGCAACCGGGGCAATTGGAGTGCCCATTGCGGTTAAAAATTCGGCAATGTATCCACTATCCGTTCCCGAAGCGTTGCTCTCAAACAAAACAAACATTTTACCACTGGTACTCGAATAACTTGGGTAAGTGCCATTCATGCTTGATTTTACAACAGCCAGCAACTTGCCACTTACCACTGTGTCGGCATCGTAGATGCGCAAAGAATCACCTGCGGACAATCGTACTTGACGGAATTTAATCGTAGGATTCAAACCGACGGCCGGTACGATTTTTAAATACGATTTTGTGCCGGCTCCTTGATTGTTGCCGTAATTTAAATTCATTCCACCATCGTCTGTAATGATGCCATAATCGTTTTTGATTTTGTTGTCAAATTTCTCCCCATAGGTGCCAAAACCAAGATGGAATTCAAAAGGTTTGACAACTTTGATGTAACAGGTTTTTCTTTTTGGAACAGAATTGCCAACATTGTTTTTGGCCGTCAGAACCACGGTATAGCAACCAACAACATCAAATGAGAACTCGGGGTTTTTTGAGAATTCATCGCTGCCATTGCTGAATGGATCTGCAATCACTTCTCCTGTTGCTAAACTTGGATAATAATCACTTCCTGCATAAGTGAGAGAGTCATAGAGGTTCCATGTCCATTGGAAGGGGGTGTTGGTACTTAAGTCTGTCAATTTTACAGAATTGTATTGAATGACCACTCGTGTACAGGTTTCAAAATCGGCGACCGGAGCCTGGGCTTCAAGTTTGTTTGCAGTCAATGCAATTAAACTGAAGCCAATGAGGTTTAGTAATGTTTTTTTCATAGCGAATAAATGTATTCGCTAATTTAGCCATAAATAAAGTTCATTAATTAATAATGTATTAAAAATGATGGTTTTATGACTAAAAATTCAACTCAATTGTTTGAAACATGCATCAACATGTTGCGTAATTTGTCTATGGTGATGGGCTTGATGATGAAATCACTCACAGCCTCATAGGTTTTTGCGCGTTCTGTGTCTGATGGGTCTATTGAACTTGACACCATAAAGATGGTGATTTTTTGTTTGATCGGAATCTTTACAAATTCATCCAGAAATTGCCAACCATCCCATACGGGCATATTGATGTCGAGTAAAATTAAATCCGGCAGTTTTTGATTGCTCTTAATAATTTGACTGAGTTTGTCGAAAGCCTCTTTCCCATCATGATAGATCAAAATAGAATGACAGATCTCACCTAACTCCAATGCTCTCTTTGCTCCGTATACATAAATGGGATCATCGTCGATGATGCAAGCAATATCAATTTTTTTCATTTTTCAATGTTATGAAGAATTTACTACCTTTCCCTACATTACTCTCTACTTTTATTTTTCCACCCAAGGCCTCTATTTGATTTTTGGTAATGAATAAACCTATTCCACGTGAGTTACGATTGGAATGAAATGTTTTATACATTCCAAATAATTTTGATCCATGCATTTTTAAATCTATGCCCAAACCATTGTCCTCAATCTCAATAATGGTTTCGCCTTGCTCGACTCTTGAGCTCAATTTTACATACGAATCTCTATCGGCAGCATGGTACTTAATGCCATTGGTCAGGAAATTCAAAATGATGCTGTCTAAATATGCCGGCAACGCAAGTACTTCATGGGTGGGGTTGATTTCATTGATGATTCTGACCCTTGATTCTATTGCCAATGCAGAAACAGAATTGATGGCCTTCACTGCATATTCATTCAAATTCAGTTGCTCAAGATTTTCAGTTACCTTGGTATTGATCAACGCCACTTCATTCAAATGTGAAATTGTTTCACTCAAACTTTTTGACGCATTCAAAATGTGTTTAATCGTCTCCTGAGATTTTAATTCAGGAACATCGGCTATTAATAAATCAAGCAGAAATTCAATGTTACCTGAATGCGATCGTAAGTTATGTGAAACAATGTGTGCAAAGTTCTTCAAACGCAAATTCTGATCCTGCGCAACTTCCAACAAGGATTGCACTTCATTTTGCGCTGATTTTAAATCACTGACGTCAGCAACAATCCCCAGAAATCCTGTGATCTCTCCATTGAATTTAATGGCTGAAACAGTGAGCTGTACGGGAAAATGCATGCCGTCTTTCTTAACAAATGTCCATTCTCTGGTTTCAGGTTTGCCTGATTTTGCACTGATGGTAAATACTTCGAAGCCTTCAATGTTTCGACCATATCTTATACTGAGCTCTTTACCTCTCTCTATCACTTCTGATGGTTCGTGAAATGCTTTTGGTGTCAATTGATTGATGACCTCGTTTGCCACATAGCCAAACATTTTTTCTGCACCGCGATTGAAAGTTTTAATTATGCCATTTCTATCCGTACTGATGATGGCCACTTCAGTACTTGCATCCATGATGCTTTGATATTGATCTAAAGTGACAGCCAGTTTCTTTTCTGCTCGCTTCAAAACAGATATATCAACTAATTGCACCACACTGTATAAAGTCTCTCCTTCGCCGTTTTTAACAGAGGAAGCTGCATGTATGGTAAACACCACTTGCCCATCCTTGTTCAAATACCGTTTTTCAAATTGATAGCTGTCTCGTTTGCCTGTTTTTAATTCAGACAATAGGATTTCTTCTGCTTCCTTGTCTTCGGGATGGGTCAATTGTCCTGCGTCTATGCTCAATAATTCGTCTTCAGTATACCCAAGCATTCTGCAAACTTTTGGATTTACTCTTACCCATTGACCTTCATTGTTGAGTACGGCCATACCAATGGCAGCATTTTCAAAATTCCCTCTTAATGCTTCTTCACTGATCTTTAATTGTTCCTGAACTTTCTTGGTCTCAGTAATGTCTTCGGTAAACATGATGATACCACCAATTTTTCCGGAGTCTTCATACCAAGGTTTATCCTCCCATTTCAACCATTGTACAGTGCCATCTGCTCTTACAAATTTGTCCTCGTCTTTTTTATAAGTTTTACCATTCAAGCAATCCCTATGGATTTGTTTCCATTCTTCTGAAATTTCAGGGAATACCTCATAGTGAGAATGACCAATCAATTCTTTGCCTTCCAATCCATAATCCTGTACCCATTTGGTTGATGCCACAAGGTACTTCATCTCAGTGTCAAACATCGCAATGGCAGTTGGGGTTTGCTCAATGAATGCTTTGTTTCGCAAGTAATTCTGGTTGATGCGGTGCTCTTTGTTTTTTTGTCGGGTAATGTCCCAATTGGTCCCCAGCATCCTAACAGCGTTTCCATTGTTATCTCTCTCGATGATCGCACGACTCTTAATGTATCGAATGCCTTTATCCGGAATAACGATCCTGAATTCAGCATCAAAGTCCTGATGTCCTAAGATGGCTTTTTTCATCTGTTCATCAATATAAGGTAAATCGTCAGGATGTATTCGCTTGTTGAGTATATCTACAGCATTCTGATCACCTGTCCAAGGCAGATCATACAAAGTACACATAACATCATCACAGATGAGAGAATGTTCAATTAAATTGAAATCCCAAATGCCAATCATCGACGTGGAAGTAGCTGTCTCCAATCGCTCATTGATCTCGTCAAGCTTAATGGATTTTAACTTGCTCTCATTGATGTCTTGAAATGTACCATATATTCTGGTGCATTTCCCTTTGATCATTTTTGGAATGCCAATGGCTTTGGTCCATCTCGAATTGCCTTTAGCTGTTATGATCTCCAGTTCAAATTCATAGGCTTTGCCGGTTTTAATGCCTTCTCTGATCGCACTCATAACCTTGTTTCTGTATTTGTTTTCCTTGATGAAGTTGACAGCATCCAATGGTCCCGGTTTATAGTCTTGAGATACCTCAAAAATGTTTTTGGTTATCTTGCTCCAAAAAACATTTTTATGGATCATGTCAACTTCCCAAAAACCAATTTTAGCCTCTGTATTACAGCGATCCAGAAATTCTTCATTCCGCTTGATCGATGTAATGTCACTTAAAACCCAAATGAATTTTGGGGCACCGTCCAATTTTAAATTGACAAAGATGCGCTTGGTTCTGAACCAAATGACATGACCGTTTTTATGAATGAATCGAAATTCATTTTGCCTGTGTTCCGAATCAGTTTTGATGTCACTTGTTATTTCCCAAATCAATCTGTCCTTGTCTTCGTGGAAAATCAATTCATCAATGTGATCCAATAAAGAGGAATCATTGTATTCGGGATAACCCAACATCTGCCAAAAACCTTCATCCGCTTTTACCTCGTGTGTAATACTTTCGTCACTGAACCACATTCCTTCCAAGACATGAGCCGTAAGCAGGTCTGCCAAGAATATTTTGCCTGCCGAAGAACCAGGTGACTTTTTGTGTAAGAAATCCATATTGAAGACTTAAGCCAATACAATTTAATGAATTGACTCTATTTGTGCAAATAATTCGTGCAAAATTAGTGTTTTAATTGTTCGGTTTTTGATTTAAAAAACCTGTTTTAAATCATGTCTGAGGACCGTAGAACTGTACACTTGTTCAGTAGATTATTGTTTTGTAAATCAACTTTATACATTAAAATAAATGGAGTAATTATTTTAATAATACCACTGTTCCGTAAATATAATATGGCGTAAAATTACAGTCTCTATAAACCATTTGCCACATGTAAACCCCTTGTTCTGCATTTAAGCCATCCCACACGCCAATTCAGTCATGAACCATTTGTCCCCAACGGTTGTAAACTTTTAAACTGAATTCAGGAATTGTCAATGATTGAGGCGGAAATGTCTCATTGATCCCATCTTTGCTTGGACTGAATGCATTGGGAATAAAAAATGGCAAGGCCGCAGTATCAGTTTTAATCATGAATGTATCTCTGAAATAGCCACATTGATTCAATACACTGGCATAGTACGTTCCTTTGTATTCTGCTCGGTGAAAACGGCCGATGTCGCCATTTTGCCATTTGGCATTGTCGTATTTTGCATCCAACAGAATATTGGTTTTACCGCAAATGAAAGTGTCTTTGGGCAAATCAATTTTTGGAATTTTTATGATGCTTAAATTTATACTGTCCGAGAAAGATTCAAAACAAATGTTCCTGGTCTCTGCGTGGTAAAGTCCGCTGTCTGAAACAAGGATATAAGGACCTCTTTCACCTGTCGACCAAAAAGTACTTTGTATGCCGGAACTTAATTTGAAAGATTTGATCTGCCCGCAAAAAGAAGTGTCTCTGCCCAAATTGAATTGAATATTGCCGGTATCAGTTTTAAGCGTGAATGTATCACTGTGAGAAATGCCACATACATTTGTGTAATTGGCAATGTAAGTGCCTTGAACTTGAATGGTTTTCACACTGTCTATCTCTCCTCCGGACCAATTTGTACCGTCTAAATGAGTGTTTAGTAGGATGTTAACTTGCTTCTTGCAAATCAATGTATCAGGGGGTAGTTGGAAGCGTTTGATTGCTATGGTGTCTATTCTGATGGTATCTCTCATCCATTGATGACAAGAGTTGATGGCACTAACGCTGTATTGTCCTGCTTGATCAATTTCTATATGATCGTTCCTAAAGCCATTCCACCAGATCGCATTTTGTGTTTTAACCGTTAATCTCAATTTTGAACCCTTGCAAATGGAAGTGTCTTTGGGTAATTTGACCCAATCATCTTCTGCTAAATAGATAACATTTAATGAATCGGCATTTCTGTTTGAACATCGGGCATTGGAATTTGCCCAATATGTTCCGGCTTTATGAATGGTAATTGATTTGCCTCTTGCTCCGGTCGACCAATAAGTTGAATCTTGATTGGAACTCAATTTTAATTTAAAGTTTTTGTTGCAAAAGGTGGTGTCTCTTCCTATGTGTATCTGCATTGGCAAACTGTCTACCAAGCATGTATCACGGTAAATGCTGTCGCAACCAATGAATACATTTAAAATGTATGTTCCGGGTTTATAAACAGTAAAAGTTGAATCAATGCTTCCGTCGGGCCAAAGTGTTTTTTCATACCCGGAATTCAATGTTATTTTTCCACTCTTGCATAAATTGTATTTTGGGGCAAGTTTCTTTAAGTTTTTCAGTTGGAGAAATTCAAAGTTTGGCTTGATCTTAAACCATGCAATGGCTGATTCAGATACACTGATACGTTGTTGCAACCAGGCCCCATTGGTAGTTGGTAGTCCTGAACTGTATGAATTGAAACCCAATGTGATTTCGCAATCTCTCCAACTCATTGAGGGGAATATTTCATCATTCAGTTCACCTAAAAAAGTTGCATATTTCATGCTGCTTCCGCTTTCGTTCAAAGCACAAACAAAAATATCATTGTTCTTCAATTGATTGCTGTCACATAAGTATTCGCTGATGTATTGAGATTTGTTGAAAGGAAGTACATTGGCGATCATGGCTATTCCCAATTTCACTTCCATTTGCGTGTTTTGCACTTTGAATGCTGCGGGTAAATAAGTGCTGTAAACAATGGTCTTTGTTTTTAGATCCAGCTTAAAAGCAAATCCATTCCTGTTTTTAGCCACATTGCCATAAAGAGCATTAACACTCACCGGAAAGTTATTGGACAAAGTGATGCCTGCTGCATACAGATGACCCATTTCAATTTTGATGGAGGAGATGATGTCCTTGTCAGATCCTCCATAATAAGTAGAGAACAGAATTTTTTTGCCTTGTTTATCAAATGAAACCAATATGCCCTCTTGTTCACCAACATAGTTTTTGATCAGAGCATCCGACGTACAATAAAAACCCGCAGAAAAGGTATAACCACCAGTGTAAACTGCCTGTTGATCTACTGCAATGCTTTCTATGTTTTCATCACCTGAACCACCAAATTGATTCACAAATATCATGTGATTGTTGAGGGTGTTATACGCCACTAAAAAGGCATCGTATGAACCGATCAGGGATTTATTGGGAGAGTTTGCTGTGAGGTTCAAGTCAGTAGAACCACTGCGGCCGCCAAAATACAATACGCCATTTTCCAGAGTCAGAGCAGAAACAGTTTCTTCACCATTGCCTCCAAAATAAGAGCAATGATAAAGTGTGCTGCCATTCAAAGAAATGATGGCATAGAAGGCATCCATATAAATATTGCCCGGTGATTTGTCGAGTGCGGTTGAACTGATAACAAAGTCTTCTGATAGGGTTTCTC
>DASWYG010000254.1:0-13842 GCA_036405075.1 Bacteroidia bacterium
GAAGGGGTGTGTTTACATCTAAAATTTTAAAGAAAGGAGAACTTATTGAAATTTGTCCTGTGATTGAGGTGAGTTATAAAGACCACCAAAAAATGGTAGGGCACATTTTGGAGAACTATACTTTCGTTTGGAACACCAGAAAAAAAAGTGCTGCTATCGTTTTAGGATTTGGATCTCTTTACAACCACTCCAAGAAACCGAATGCTGATTACATTAAGAAATTGAAAGATGGCGTCATGGTTTATAAGGCGATGAAAACCATAAAAAAAGGCGAAGAGATCACAATTGATTACGGTGATATGCATTCAGACTTAAGTTGAAAAACCCAATTTAATATATATAAATATGGCAACAACAAAAAAACCAGCTGCTAAGGCAAAAGCTACAAAAGCAGCACCGAAAGCAAAAGCTAAAGCGAAAGCTAAAGCAAAAGCTGCTCCTAAAGCGAAAGCTGCTCCTAAAGCAAAAGCTAAAGCGAAAGCCGCTCCTAAGGCTAAAGCGAAAGCCGCTCCAAAAGCGAAAGCTGCTCCTAAAGCAAAAGCTAAAGCGAAAGCTGCTCCTAAGGCTAAAGCTAAAGCAAAAGCTAAAAAATCTGCTGCCCCTAAAGCAAAAGCCAAAAAATCTGGTAAAAAGTAATTTACTTTTAACCTCTCTTATTCAGAACCCGTGTCTTTTTGATGCGGGTTTTGTTTTGAAACATTAAATCGTTTCTTAAAATTCCTTTTGAGAAATCTCTAAAATCAACTACCTCTCAAGATGTGCTGTTAAGCGCATTGTATGCCCGGAAAAACCGGGCATTATTCATTCCCTACAAATCTTCCCCTATATCCGATTTGCCATCGATACTGGATCGTTTTATCAATTTGCCTGGATCGAATTGATTGATGTTCAACCTGAACCCAATGCTGTTCATGAATGCAGATTTGCCAGGATTGATGAACTGCTTGGACTGTACAAATGGTATGAATATTTCCAATGTGTTTTTAATCGCATGCAACTCTATTCCCATTACATAATACAATTCAGGTTTAACAATTCTTGTCGTGGTTCCTGTATTGCTTGTAACCGATTCAACATAAGAGTATGTTCCAAAATCTGCATACAATCTGAATGGTAAAATACCGGGGAAATCAATGTCATTCTTCATCGTCAACATCCACCTATCACAATCATTTGTAATCAGATTGGTACGCAAACCGGGACCATTGAAATATCTACCAACAGCCATGTGACCGGTAATGTTCTCCGACCTGCCCAATATAAAATCATTGTACAAATAATCGGTTCCCCCATTGTTGGATGTAATGAAAAATTTCTGTTTGCTGTAATTGCCCTTAGATGAAACGAAATAACCTCCAAACACTCTCGACCTAAAATATTTTTTCTTTGTGTTGTATTGATGCTTATAACCCAAATTTACCCAAGTCTTAATGTACTCTATATCACCCGGACCATATTTATAGTTCTTTGCAGCTTCTGCTGATAGCGTAAATGATAATCGGTTCAAGGCACTGCGATTGTCTATGTGATAAGTTCCCCTGAAGTAATTCATAAAATAATTGGCAGGATATCTGATGGTCAACTCAGTTTTCAAACTGTCATTCAATGTCAATTTATAATCCTGCTGCCTCAAACCGGTATGATAAAAATCAAATATCAGGTACTGTTCTTGAAGTGGGTTTGATTTTGGTGAATTTCTGAATTCAAATTTCAGATAAGGATTGACCTTAAAGTAGCTGTTCTCTCTTGAAAAAACTGACATGCCATAAGACTTTCCTTCTACACCTATGCTTGTATTTCTGATGACAGACCGCTCATGAGGAAAGGTATATTTCGCAAATCCATATCCAAGCAGCTTTGAAGTTTTAAATGAATATGAAGGCATCAACATGTACTTAAATTTTGATGTGTTGTACCAACTGTTTGTAAATCCTAAACCAACATACATTTTATCGTAATAATTGTAACCCAAAACAGGAAAACAACTGATATTGATTTTTCTGTCCATCCTTGCTACACCAAAAGGAAAAGCTATTTTGATCAGTTTTTTATCATGGCCATTGTTTCTAAAATTCTTCTCAAATAAAAAGCCATAAGAGTTAGGATTTTTTGTTGGGTCCTTTGCAAAAACCTGACTCAATTTTTCAGAACCTTTCACTTCATATTTACCATCTGACCTTATCACATCAATATGTGCATTATCACTTAACACATCACCAAAAAACCAAGTCAAATCAGTGCCGCTTGCTTTCTCAAACGACTGTTTCATGTCATTCGGCAAAGGATGTTTGTACTTCCATGTTTCAAAGTAGGTCTTAAAACAAGCGGAGAACAAACTATCGCCCAATACCTGATTCAAATAGGCAAATGCCAAAGGACCTTTACCATATAAAATATGACCGTAATTGTATGAAGTATAAGACTCCGATTCTAAATTCAATGGTTGCAACAAGTTGTAACTTTTGAGTTGAAGAAGGTTCAATACCAACGGATGTTTATTGAGCATGTCAAATGTTCTGGAAGAAAAGAATTTTTGATCAGGCAGTATTTCCTTTTTTCTCTTCACTTCTTTTTTTTCACACAACAAACGCTCAAAATAAGAATTGACACTTTCATCCATCCAGGGATAAGATCTTTCATTGCTAGCCAAAATACCATAAAACCAATTGTGACCAACTTCATGCACAACAGCTTCAATTAAAGGATGAGCACAAATTGCTATAGTCGGATACTCCATACCCTCTCCTGCTTTTAAATCACCAATAACCATTTTACAACTAGAGTATGGATAGTTACCGATCATTGCACTATAAAACTCTATTGTCCTTTTCATATTGATAATTGATTCATTTGCCATTCGAGTATTGACGCTTGAATCATGGTACAATTCCAACTTAACTTTACGACCATTTTCCAAAGTTGCAGTATCACTTACCAATCTTAAATGTGGTGAGGCAAACCAGGCAAAATCATGTATGTTGTTCTCTTTAAATATCAATTTTCGTTTTTCACCAATGATAGTATCTGAAAGCAAATTGCCTGCTGATGCAACCAGATAACCTTTTGGCACAGAAATTTCAACCGTGTAATTACCAAATTCAGAATAAAACTCACCTTGGTCCAAATAAGACATTTGATTCCAACCTTTAACATCTAAAACAGCAGGTTTAGGGTACCATTGAGTGACAGAATAAAATGCTCCTGAATAGCCACTTCTTGAGAACAATTTCGGTAATGTGACCACATAATCCATTACAATATGGATTGAATCACCCGGTTTAAGCTCTTCATTGAGTCGCAGATTTCCAATATCAGGATTGATAGAATCTATTGTTAAAGTCAGATTTTTACCATTCTCAACAGTCTTTAATACATCGATTTTACCTTTGTCTTTAGGTTTGGAGTGGTAAAAATCAATTTTATTATTTTTAAGCATTTGTTTGGCAAATGCCGTATTGTTGTCTTTATAGGCATTAGGATACAGATGTATCTTGATGTCAGTCAAGGCATAAGGTGAATGATTGAAGTAAGTCCATTTCATGTGACAAACAACTTTATGGGCCGAAGTATCCAGATCGGCTACGATCGTATGATTTGATCTTTGCTGCCATTGCACCTGATTAAGGGTGTTCTGTGAAAGCAAATTAAGGGTAATGAAACCCATAAAAAATGAACTAAAAAATAATTTCACTGATGCAAAAATAAGTTTTCTTTGATTTATATTTGTCCAGAACAAAATCTTCGTGCCGGTTTATTTGGCATGTAGATTTACATCATGATAAAAATTTATGTTTGATGATTTTGAAGATAATGACCCTGCCAATGATGACTTTTTCAATCAGGAGAATATTGAGGAATCATTGATAAAATTTGAGCAACTCAAAACCAATCAATCGGTTTTTTTCTCGGAAGAAGAAATCGAAAATTTATCCTATCATTTTTTCTTAAGCGGACAGATCAACGAACAACTTCAAATTGTTGAACATGGCCTCTATCTATATCCCAATAAGGTCGATTTTCTGGTTGAAAAAGCATCTATCTTTTCAATGAAAAACGACTTTCAAAACGCACTGGAGATCGTTAGATTGGCAAAAGCCATAGAGCCATACAATGCAATTGTTTTGAAAATGGAAGGCGAAATTCTTACCGACCTCGACAAGACCGATGAAGCAGAGGAAAGTTTTAGACAAGCACTTGGTTTTTCTGAATATGAAGACGATGAATTCATCATTGATATCTACGTCAACTATGCTCAATTGCTGAGCCAAAACAATGGTTTAGACAAAGCCAACCGATTGATAGAAAAAGCACTTAGAACCTATCCAAAAAACGATCAATTGTACAACCAATTGGCCATGAACTTTATTGCCAATGGTCATTACGACAAAGCAATTGACTATTTTAAAAATAAAATCGATAACGATCCATATTCACATAATTGCTGGTTTCATCTAGGTCGTTTCTATGAACTGACAGGTAATCAGGAGTTGGCTCTTAATGCATACGAATATGCCGGTTTGGCAAATAAAAATGCTAAAAATGCCTTTTTTAGTTTAGGTGGCATTTATGAAACCAAAGGTGAATACGAAAAAGCAATCGACAATTACAGACAGTGTTTTAAAAACGAAGGTGATTTATACCCATACATCTGCATTGCCAGATGCTATCTGGCTTTGGAAAATGGTGAAATGGCAAGAAGTTTCCTGATCAAAGCCAAATCTTTGGAGCAAATATTACCTGAATACAATTACCTCATTGGCTACTCACATCTAACAGACAAGCGACCACTCACAGCCTTGCCCTATTTCAAGAAAGTATTTCTTGAAGACAGTGAAGATTTTACTGCACTTAAAGGCATATTCACTTGTTATTGTGAACTGGATGATGTGGATGCCGTTAGGGATTTGTATCTGGAACAACTTGAAAACAATTACGAGATCATCATCACCAATTGGAAAGAGATGGCAAGCGTATTGTACATAAATGAATTGGATGACGAACTGAATGCTTTTTTAGCTGAGGTCAGATCCAACAGATCTTACGATGATGAATTGGATGGTGTGCTGATTTGCATCAGATTTGATCAACACCCTAGCGATTCAAACAAAGATTCTATAATTTCGCGGCTGATTCAAGAGTTCGATGACACCATGGAAAGTGTTAAACTATTTTGCACAGATCTTTACGAAGACACCGAATTCAAGAAATTAGTCAACTATTATCAAAGCAATCATGAACAGTGAAATATTTAAATTGACCCAATTGCCTGAGAGACCTCAGCAACCCAGAGAAAACGGATTAACCATGGTAATGGATAAAGGACTGAGCATACGCGAGTCACTTGACCTTATTGAACACGGCAGTCACCTTATAGACCTATTGAAATTAGGTTTTGGAACGGCTTATGTTACGCCGAAATTAAAAGAAAAAATTGGACATTATAAAAAAGCCGGATTTAAAGTCTATTTCGGTGGAACTTTATTTGAAGCTTATGCCATACGCAATCAATTCGATGATTACAGAAGGGTAATGGATTATTATGGCATCGAACACGTTGAAGTGAGCGATGGTTCTATGGAAATCGAACACGATAAAAAGTGTGAATTCATAAGAACATTGGCCAAAGATTTTACAGTAATTTCTGAAGTCGGTTCAAAAGATGCCGAGAAAATCATTCCTCCTTATGAATGGATAGAAATGATGGAGAAAGAACTTGAAGCAGGTGTATGGAAAGTAATAGCTGAAGCCAGAGAAAGTGGAACAGTTGGTGTTTTTAGAGGTACTGGTGAAGTTCGCTCAGGTTTAGTAGCTGAAATCATAAGA
Source organism: Bacteroidia bacterium (assembly GCA_036405075.1). Classification (GTDB taxonomy): domain Bacteria; phylum Bacteroidota; class Bacteroidia; order NS11-12g; family UBA955; genus JABMMZ01. The sequence goes on from DASWYG010000254.1 coordinate 5,824, forward strand.
AAAATTCCTTTGGAAAAAATCATCTGGGAAGCCCCACAAAAAGCACAACAGGTTTGGTTCATCAAATTGTATGGCGCCAATATCAACCTTGGCAATATCGCACCTTCTGAACTGATTGCTCTTGAAACACTCAGATTGGGATTGAGAGGTGATAGTTTTGATTTTTTCCTGGACAAACCACTTGCTAAATAAAATCAAACATGTTAGTAGAACAAATCAATAAAGACATCATCGAGGCAATGAAGGCCAAAGATGAAGTGAGGCTAAGGGCAACCAGAGCCATAAAAGCTGCATTTCTTTTAGCCGGTACTGAAACAGGTGTAAAAGAAATCTCCGATGAAATTGCAATGAAAGCCATGCAAAAAATGGCCAAACAAAGAAAAGACAGCATTGAAATTTTCACCAAAGAAAATCGTCAGGATTTGGCTCAACGAGAAAAAGAAGAGCTCAACATCATCGAATCATATTTGCCGGCAGCTATGAGCAAAGATGATTTGGTTGCAGCTTTAAAATTAATTGTTGCAGAAGTTGGTGCTACCGGCCCAAAAGACATTGGAAAAATTATGCCAGTGGCTATGAAGCAGTTAGCTGGCAAAACCGATGGAAAAGCCATCAATGAGGCCTTGAAAGAGGTGTTTCCTGCATAAGCTCAGATTTTTTTGTTTTACTTTTTTGGGTTTTTTAAGTTAAATTTGCACCCACAATCATTTTTTTTTATGAAAAACACAATTACATCATTGGTATTCATCACTTTATCATCATTCATGTTCATGGGTGGTTGTTTAAGTAAGATCACTACCGTTAACATGGATTACCCTACTGAAGGTGTTATCCAAACTTCAGCGCTTTCTGCAACAGGTACTCAAACATTTGGAGAAACAGTTTTAACTTCAGGTTTGAAAGCTGAGTTGGAAAAAAACAATACTTCACTTGACTTATTGGACGAATTGAAATTGAAATCAGCAACTGTTTCCATTCAAAACGATTCAACTCAAAATTTTGACAACGTTGACAAAATTGAACTTTGGATTGCTGCAGATGGCCAACCTGAAGTTTTAATCGCTTCAAAAAATCCGGTTATGGATGGTTTGAACTCTATTGTTTTAGATGTTAACAGCTCAGAAAATCTGGCCAATTACATCAAAGCCAACACCTTTACCTACAGAATCAAAGGTACCAATTCCGGACCATTGCCTGCAATGTCTCTTAAAGCCAATGTGGTTTGGGGCATCAAAGCAAGTGCAAAATAATTTAGGATTCGATTCCTTAAAAAAGCTTCCTTGAAAAAGGGAGCTTTTTTTATTTCAGATGAATTCTGTGCATCAGATAGGAACTGCCCAATCCGCACAAATAACCGATGATGACATCAGACGGATAATGTTTGCCCGCTTTCACCCTTAAATAGCCCTCTATTGCGGGAATCACAAAAGCGCCAACATTTATATATGGCTTTGCCTTTGAATCAGGCAAATAGGTGTTATAGGCAAAGGCAAAACTGAAACACATAGAAGACACTGTCGCAGTATGAGCCGAGAAAAAAGACATCCTTGAGTCTACTTTCAATTTCTCTTCCATTGGCACCTCCGAATTGTACATCAAAGGGCGATTTCTTTTGGTGAGTTTAAATGTATTGGCCAAAGCCAACGATAACATTACACTTTGAAATGAAACATTGCCTATCTCTTTAAAATAAGGCCTGGTGTCTTTCCTCAATGCGAAATACAAAGGGAGCAAACCGGAAGCAACTGCCAAACCATCACTGGCTGTTTTGATATTGGTGTTCCATTGAGAGCAGGCAATTCGGTCAAAACGATTGACTTGCTCAGGTTTTAAAGCAAGTATACCAGTTTGAGTCAATGGCTTCTGTGTCTTTTGTATATAGAGGGTAGAGCCTAAAACAACCGTTGAAAAAGCCCCTGTAAACACCTCTCTTCCAGTGTTAAAGTTGTATCGGTTTTGCGCAAAATTTAAAACCGGATACAATAAAAAAAAGTTGAGCATTAAACTCAACTTTCCAATGTATTTTGATTTAAAATCCATTACAGATCACACAGCGAAACTTTCTCCGCAGCCGCAAGTTCTCTTGGCATTTGGATTGATAAAATTAAATCCCTTGCCATTCAAACCATCTGTAAAATCGAGCTCTGTGCCGGCCAAATAGAGGTAACTTTTCAAGTCACACACTATTTTTACATCACCTGCAACAAACTCTTGATCTGATTCCTTCATTTCATTGTCAAAATCCAGGTCGTAGCTCAAGCCACTGCAGCCGCCGCCCTTAACCGAAACCCTGACAAAATAATCCTGACCCATTTTTTCCTCGCTCATCAATTGATGAACTTTGATCTTTGCATTGTCTGTAATACTGATTCCTGCTGACATATAAACCGTGAATTAATAATGTTTCTTGTTGTCTTCTATTGGTGCAAGTCCGTTTTTAGACCTGTAGTCATTGATAGCAGATTTGATGGCATCCTCGGCCAAAACACTGCAGTGAATTTTAACCGGCGGTAAAGCCAATTCTTCAACAATGTCCATGTTGTCGATTTTAAGAGCATCGTCAACACTTTTACCTTTCAACCACTCTGTTGCCAAACTGCTAGAAGCGATTGCGCTGCCGCAACCAAATGTTTTAAATTTAGCGTCTTTGATGATACCTGTTACCTCATCAACTTCAATTTGCAGACGCATAACGTCTCCGCATTCAGGAGCACCAACCAATCCGGTTCCTACCTGTTTGCTGCTTTTATCAAGCGTTCCAATGTTTCTTGGATTGCTGTAATGGTCAATTACTTTTTCTGAATATGCCATGATACTTCTTGTTTATTTTGTTTATTAGTGTTCTTGCCAAACTATAGTTTTCAAATCAATGCCCTCTTTGAACATTTCCCAAAGCGGACTCATTTCTCTTAGCTTAGTGACAGCTTCTTTTACGTGATTGATGGCGTAATCGATCTCTTCATCTGTGGTAAATCTGCTAAGACCAAACCTCAATGAAGAATGTGCCAATTCATCGTCCAAGCCCAAAGCTTTCAATACATAACTTGGTTCAAGACTGGCACTGGTACAAGCAGATCCAGAAGAAACTGCAATGTCTTTAACCCCCATGATCAATCCTTCTCCTTCTACATATTTGAAAGACATATTGCTCACATGGGGCAATCTGTGTTCTATGTTTCCATTGATATAAGATTCTTCTAATACCAACAATTCTTTTTCCAATCTGTCTCTCATCTTGGTGATTCTGGCTGTGTCTTCTGCCATGTCTTTTCTGCAGATTTCGCAAGCCATACCCAATCCAACTATACCCGGTACGTTCAAAGTTCCACTTCTCATTCCGCGTTCATGTCCGCCGCCATCCATTTGAGCAGTAACTTTAACCCTAGGATTTTTTCTTCTCACATACAAAGCACCAACACCTTTAGGTCCGTACATTTTATGTGCAGAGAAACTCATCAGATCGATGCCATCTGCAATTACATCTACAGGCACTTTACCAACAGCTTGAGTAGCATCTGTATGAAACAATACACCTTTGCTTTTACACAAAGCCGCAATTTCTTTTATTGGCTGAATAACGCCGATTTCGTTGTTTGCATACATCACGGAAACCAAAACCGTGTTGGGTTTTATAGCTTCTGCTACTTGCTCAACTGTTATCAAACCATCGGTTGCAGTTTTCAAATAGGTGATCTCAGCACCCATTTTTTCAATGTGTTTGCAAGTATCCAAAACCGCTTTGTGCTCAGTTTCAATGGTGATGAAATGATTGCCCTTTTCAGCATACATTTCAAATACGCCTTTGATGGCGAGGTTATTGGATTCAGTTGCACCACTGGTGAAAATGATCTCTTTGGGATCGCAATTGATCAAAGCTGCCACTTGTTCGCGAGCATAGTCCACTGCTTCTTCGGCTTGCCAACCAAATGAGTGGTTCCTGCTTGCTGCATTTCCAAAATTTCCGGTAAAATACGGCAACATGGCTTCCAACACTCTGGGGTCCATAGGAGTTGTCGCATTGTTATCCAGATATATAGGCAGTTTCAACATAATTCTTATTTAGACTAATTCTAAGGGCAAAATTAACACATATTCACGATATATCCACGAAAATTTGTATTAAATCATGTATCGATAAATTTTATAAGTTGCTTTGTCCCCGTCTATACTTAAGAGTTTGTGTTGCACAACAATTAAAGGTTGGAAATCATAGCCCAAACTCACAATTTTGCAGACATGAACAAAATAGAGCACATTGGCATAGCAGTAAAAGACATAGTTGCTTCAAATGAACTGTTTTCAAAACTGCTCAATACTCAACCTTACAAACAGGAAGTAGTTGAAAGTGAGGGAGTAATAACAAGTTTCTTCATGGTAGGTGATACTAAAATTGAACTTCTGCAAGCAACTAATTCTGATAGTGCCATTGCCAAATTCATAGAAAAAAAAGGTGAAGGCATTCATCACATCGCATTTGGGGTCAACGATGCAGGCACAGAAATTGAAAGACTCAAAACTGAGGGTTTCGAAATGATACACCAAACACCCAAAAAAGGAGCCGACAACAAAATGATCGCCTTTGCACATCCTAAATCCACCAATGGTGTGCTCACCGAAGTTTGCTCCGAACAAAAATGAGCTCGTACATCGAAAACACTGTTTAATACGTCTTAACCACAATGAAATTCATCAAGACAATAGTCTTTCTTCTCATTTTCATTCCTCAAGTGAATGGACAACTCATCCCTTATCGCGTCAACTTTAAATGGGGATACAGCAACACCAAAGGAGAGATCATCATCCAACCCCAATATGCGTTTTGCGACTTTTTCCAAGACAGTGTTGGTTTTGTCATAAAAGACTCCAGCAGTTATGCCATCAATACAAAAGGCCAGATCATCAGCGAACCACTTAAAAGGTATGGCAATTTCATCAATGGACTGTGCCCGGTTCAACTCCGCAACGGAAAAAGTGTTTACATCAACCAATCTGGCAAAATCGTTATCGACAAAGGCTTTTCGGCCGCAGAGAACTTTTCTGAAGGTTTGGCTGTTGTCTCTTTGGGCAGCAAATTGGGCATCATCAACACCAAAGGTGAATGGATTCGTCAACCTGATTTTGACACCTCAAGTATCTATTACAAATCCGGTTTCTTATTAGGACTATCAAAAGGCAAATACTTCTATATTGACCGAAACGGAAAAAACTTCCAATTGCCAGACAGCATTTCACCTGCTGGTATATTCAGCGAGGGATTGGCACCTGTATTTGTTACCAAATCATACAATTCAACCGGCCAAAAAGTTAAAACCACTTTTCTTGAATTCATTGATACCACAGGCAAAATTGCACTTTCTGGCTTCTTCAACGATGGGGTCGATTATTCAGAATACATCACCATAGAAAAAGAATTCAGAGACGGCAAAGCCATCATCAAATCTAGAAATGACTTGGCCTGGGACTATTTTTTCATCGATAAGAAGAAGCGTTTTTCACCCCTTTATTCTGTAGCTCGTCAATTGGGTGATTCGCTTTTTCTGGGCGTAATCGGTTATTACATGTCGGATGTTCGTATACTCGATTCCAACTATTATGTAGCAGGTCAGTTTCAATCCAAACCCACACAAGTTGGTGAGTTTGGCAATGGACTGGTACCCTTCCGCGACAAAGACGGCAATTGGGGCTATTACGATGAAAACTGCCGACTGATCATTCCCAATAAATACTCAGCAGCATTTACATTCAAAAATGGCTATGCCTATGTGGTCCTTAATGGCAAACAGGGCGTCATAGACAGCAAAGGGAAAGAGTTTTTTACCGATAAGTGATCACTCCACTTTCACTTTAAATCCTGAACTGTTGGCTGTGTATTCAGGAGCATACATGCATTGTGCTGTGGCCACTCCACATTCAAAACTACCGGCTTGCTGAACCGTCGTCTCGTAACCGATTTCGTAACTGCCTTTCTGCAAAAACTCAATAAAGAAATTGCTCGAAAGATCGCGGGTGACAGATTGATAAGACAATTTTGAATTGTATCTGTAACCACTGATCACATCCTTAGGTTCCATGCCGGCTGCGCGCATATCTTTCAAATGAACATATTCCAGATTTCTGTCGGATGATATGCTGAGTATCACTTTTACTTCATCTCCCACTTTCAGCACATCTCCACTGTTCATTTCCACCCATTTTTCCTGATTGTCAACCTGAACTTTCTTATAGTATTTTTTTGTGATGCTTAAACCTGAAGAACTTGCTTTCACTTTGCTCAATTCCTCTTCATACTGCCAATAAACAGCGCCATAGGCAAACTGATCTTTAGTGGCTTCCACTTTGATGTTGCCGCTGGCCGGTTTTACGCTTGCTACAGGAATTGATTGCTTGTAATAACCTGTTCCAGGTTCTATAGATTCAGGCTTCACTTCTTTGGAATTGATGAATACTTTCACATTCTGTTCTGATTCTTTCAAACCATTGAACAACAACACATAGCATGCATCGGCAGTACTTCTGGTAGATGCCCAGGATTGAGTCTGTTTTTGTCTCAACAACCAAATTTGCATTTCTGTCATCTTGCTTTTTTCAACACCTACAAACTGATAGGCTTCCATAATGGCAGCATGCGTTTCAATAGGTGCATCATACCAATACCAACCGCCTCTGTTTTTTGGCCAATACATGCCCATTTGTTCGTTGCTTACAGATTGTTCATCAAAGGCTTTTAGTATGGAAGCAGGAATATCAGATTTCGGCTCTAACAACTTGATGGCAACGGCCAATTGTGCCATACTGATCAGTGGCAAGTCGCTGCGTTTTAGATCAGCTCTAGCGATCATTTCCTTCACTTCTTTTGCTACTTTGACCTTACCTGTAGTCGGAAAAAACGCTTTGCAATAGAGATACTGAACTTCTTCCGGTGAACAAGGCTGGTCTTTCAATTGATTTTTGATGAGTTTGTGTCTATTCAACATCTTTTGATCCAAATATAACATCGCAGATTTAATAGAGGTTTCATATACGCTGATATCCACTCCTAATTGCTTCAGTTTAGCAAAACCTGAAACTATGACACCTGTGATGTATTCATTTCCTTGCATGTCAGGGAACCATGAAAAAGAGCCATCGCCATTTTGACGGCTATTGAGTTCCTGAATGATGCTGTTGTTTACGGCTTCGAGTTTGTCTACCCTCATGGATTCAGCCAAAAGCTTCATGCGTTCTGTTTCTTTCATCGCATCGTAATACCATGGAGTTTCCTCAAGTGTTGCAGTTTTTAAATCCTGATTTTGACTGAGTTTACTTTCCAGGGAACCTTTTGTTTTTCTCCAATTCTCGAACATCAGATCAATGTTTTTATTTGATTTCAATATTTGAATGGAGATCAGATTGGCATACAATTTTGAAAACAATTGTTCGGAACAATTGAACTGATAATCCATTAAATAGGGCAAAGATTTGAGGGCAGTCCAAGCAGGATTGGAAGTTACTTCAACCTGAAGCGATTTATGTACCAAAGTATTGCTATTGGCTGCTAGCAGACTGGTAAAACTCAGATTCTGAACACCTGCTTTTCTAACTGTAAACGGCATACTCTCGGTCAAAAACTTCTTGTTTGGCAACACCAATAAGGTTTTTTCTTCACCATCAGAAAATATACCGGCTTGAGATGTAAATGCAATTGATACCGGACCATCGTAATTGGGTATTGTTACTTCAAAAGTTCTGCTTTCAGAACCATTAGGAGCTATACTGAACTCAGGCATTGTTGTGTTAGCTGTCCATTTCAATTCATTCATGGTTCTTGGATCGGTGATCTTCATGTACAATTTAGCCTTTAAGCTTTCATTAGAATTGTTGATCACTTTTACAGGCAATTTAATCACATCATTGACCCTTAAGAACCTTGGCAAATTGGGTTGTACCATTAGTTTTTTAGAAGTGGTAACATATTCGGTTAATCTACCACTTTGCAAAGATTGACTGTGCGACAATACCATTAGTTTCCATTTAGTAAGC
>DASWYG010000255.1:0-3217 GCA_036405075.1 Bacteroidia bacterium
CCAGCATGGTAGCCAAACCAATTGCTTCTGCTTTTAGGGCAATGCCTGGTCCCGAACTGGTAGTTACACCAATTTTACCACCATAAGCAGCTCCTATGGCAGAGCAAATTCCTGCAATTTCATCTTCAGCTTGAAAACTCATGACTTCAAAACCTTTGTGTTTTGATAGTTCGTGCAGAATATCCGAAGCCGGAGTGATGGGATATGAACCAAGAAACAGAGGCAATCCTGCATTCACAGATGCACCAATCAGTCCAAGTGCTGTGGCTTGATTGCCATTGATGCTTCTATAGATGCCTGGAATGCTTTCCGCAGCATTGATCTCAAATCGGTTGCTAAAAAGCTCTGAAGTTTCACTGAAATTGTATCCTGCTTGCAGTGCTTTGATGTTGGCATCTGCCAGCGTTTTGTTTTTAGCAAATTGCTTTTCTATGAACTTAATGGTATTGGATGGGTTGCGATCAAACAACCAGTAAACCATACCCAAAACGAACATGTTTTTGCATCTTTCAGACTCTTTGTTTCCGAGACCAAAATCTGCTACAGCGGCTTTGGTCAATTTGGTGATATCCGCTACATACACGGTGAATGCGTCGAGACTGCCATTGTTTAGGGGATTGTCTGTTTCGGCAATTCCGGCCAGCCTTAAGTTTTTATCATCAAAACCATCTTTATTGGCAATGATGATGCCATTGGGTTTTAATAATTTTACATTGGTTTTAAGAGCAGCGGCATTCAGTGCAACAAGCACATCGTAGGTATCACCTGCGGTGAGAACATCTGAATTTCCAAAATGTATTTGATAGCCTGATACACCCGGAACTGTTCCTATTGGAGCCCTGATCTCTGCCGGAAAATCCGGAAAAGTTGCTATATCATTGCCGAACAGGGCGTTGGTTTCGGCAAATTGGGTACCGGTGAGTTGTATGCCGTCTCCGCTGTCTCCGGCAAATTTCACAACCACATGGTCCAATTGAGTCTTTTCTGTTGGCACTTTTTAAAGTTTAATGTCGCAAAATTACTCATTTAAACAGATAGTACATTGATATTGATATAAATCAGTTTTATACTTTGGAAGAGGTGGGTTAAAAGACAAAAGTTAAAAGTAAATAGTGTAAAGCATCAGCAGATTCATACTGTGACGAAAGTTGCTGACAGATTTACTGTCAACCTATGCGCAGAATTAAGGAATGGAATATCCAATACAAAATGACCTTCCTATAAATCTGAGCAATCTTCTGTTAAGTTCTAAATTAAAGTAAAAAGTCTTTTATCTTTAGTCTTTTCACTTTAACCTTTTCAATTTCAACTCATAGCTTCCTGGCACTGATCGAATACACGATCGGAATGCGGTATTTGCAATTAACCGGTTTGAATTTTCCGGGTTCTATTTCGATGCCATTAGGGAAAATGTTGTATGGTGAATGGTCGTATTCACCAAAATGTTCAACTTGTAAACCATTGTTGATCAGTGCTTGCATCACTTCAGCCAAACCGTGATTCCAGGTAACAGAATCAATGCGGGTTGAATTGTTGATGTCGGCATAAGTGCCGGTTTCAGATTCTATGATGGGATCACCTTTGAAATAATCGTAATGTATTTTTTCAAATGAGTTGTCGAATGACCATAAAAAAGGGTGGAATTCAACGAAAATGAATCGACCTCCGGGTTTAACAAAATGACTCACCACTTTTGCCCAAGCATCAATATCCGGCAACCATCCAATGGTGCCATAAGATGTATATACGATGTCATATTTTTCATCGTGAACTTTGGGTAAATTGTAAATGTCACTTCTTATGAAACGGGTGTCGGTACTCAATTCCTTGCTTAATTTTTCTGCCAAATTGATGGCAGTGTCTGATAAATCAACTCCGGTGGCTTTAGCACCCATACGGCTCAATGAAATCGTGTCTTGACCAAAATGGCATTGAAGGTGCAAGACAGACAGTCCTTTCACATCACCCAATAACTTCACATCTTCAGGATTCAAGCTGTTTTTGCCTGATTTAAATGCAGGCATGGCGTAAAATTCTGTTTCCACATGTATGCTGGCCCGCTTGTTCCAGTTCTCGCGGTTGATCTCAATATATTCTTGTTGCATGGTTTATTGTCTAAAAGACCAATGTTTTCAAGTCACCGGGCTCTATGCGTATCGACCATAGGTCTACTCCCGACTGTACTATTCTCAATGCTCTTACCTTGTATTTGAGCTTCAAAGGTAGCAATGAATTCAATAGGTCTTGATCAAAACTGCAATAAACTTTTACATTTTGAGGTATTTGGTCCAAAATCAAACTGTCATTGAAGTCGAAATTGGATACACAATGCTTGCTGTTCTTATAGCTATATACAAATGCACATGACTTCACCGAGTCTATGATTTTATTTTCAATGATTTTTTTATTGAAGTTGTCATCGTATTCGTAAGTAATGAATCTTCGTTCTATGCCTTTCTTACCATCAAAAAACAAAAGTTTCTTTTCATTTTTCAAGTCTTTGGTAAATACATCTTTGGCTTTGCTGTTGAGATTTATATTCAAGAACTTCATTAACTCTTTGTCGATTTTATAGTTGCCTTCTCCGGCCGAATACAAGACATTGCCTTTGATGTTCAAGTATTGTTTTATTTCAGGATTTTGTATACCACTCGACTGCAATGTTGTCATTTGAATGTCGATCCCTTTGTTGTATTCAATGGTACCTTTCATTGGGGTTTCTGTTAAGTCCTGCAAATGATTTTTTGATGAGTAGAACCAAACCAAACTTTTATCGGATTTGCAGAATTGATAGGCCCTGCTTTGAGCAAAACTATTGTTTTTGGCAACTTCTAAAACCACATTGTAACGATCTGCTTTTATGTTTTTATCCTTCTTGACAATTGCTGCTAAACGATCGTTCCAAACCACTTCAAATCCACCGGAAATGGATGATACCTGATGATAATGGCCCTTGTCTGAAATTGAACCATACAATCCCTTAACAGAATTTTTTAAGCTGTTCTCAAAGTCTTCAGCCGAAGATAAAGGCAATAAAACATATTGATAGTGGCCATGTACCACAAATGCCAGGTCTGAAAAAGCATCTATTCCCAGTTCTTTCGGATCATTGATGTGCTTAAAATAGATCGAATTTTTCCAAGGTTTTTTTCGAAAACTTGTGTCAGTTTTTTGTTTTAGAAATTGATCGATGGCAACTCTGGTATTGAGGTAAACA
>DASWYG010000256.1:0-5411 GCA_036405075.1 Bacteroidia bacterium
ATACACTCGTCCACATCTATGTTGATTTGTTGAATAAGTAATAAAAGTACCAGTAAAATAAGGCCTTCACGAATATAGACATTCGTTGAAAAATACTGTAAATCAAAAAAGTTCCTAATAAAAAAGCAGAAAAAAAGAGACTTATCACCATATCCACAGCACATAATCATATCATATATATATTTAAATTATATTTATTTTATCTTTAGGTGTTGAAACATGAAATGCTGAAGTCAAAACTTTGGATTAATTTTGCCTCATGAGTTTATCCGAAAGAATTGAAAAGATAAAAGAAGCTTCAGAAAAATTTACTGTTGAATCCAAAGAAACTTTGGAAGAATTCAGAATAAAGTTTTTGTCTAGAAAGGGCGAATTAAATGAGCTTTTTGAAACTTTTAAATCAGTAAGCGGTGAAGAAAAAAAATCGTTCGGAAAAGTTCTCAATGAACTTAGACAACAAATTGAAGGAAAATTCAATGAAACAAAGGAACTGTTTGAATCAAACGATTCTCAACAAATTCAATTTGATAAATCATTACCGGTAAACGCTTTTCAAGTCGGATCTCTACACCCAATTTCTTTAGTAAAAGACCAGATCATCTCTATTTTTGAGAAGATAGGTTTTGATGTAGAAAATGGACCGGAAATAGAGGATGATTGGCACAATTTCACAGCTCTAAATTTTGCTGAAAATCACCCGGCAAGAGATATGCAAGATACTTTCTTTGTGGATAAAGATCCAGTAGGAAATTTTGCGCTTAGAACACATACAAGCAGTGTTCAGGTTAGATTGATGGAAAATACTAAACCTCCAATCAGAGCATTAATGCCTGGAAGGGTTTATAGAAATGAAGCTGTTTCGGCCAGATCAAATTGTTTTTTCCATCAGATTGAAGGCTTATATATTGATGAAAACGTCAGTTTTGCAGACTTAAAACAGACTTTATATTATTTCGTTTCTCAATTTTTTGGTGAAAGAGAAATAAGATTCAGACCTTCTTATTTCCCATTTACTGAACCATCAGCGGAAATGGATATTTACTTGGGAACTGAAACAGAACAGGATAGACGTTTAACCAAGGGAACCGGATGGTTAGAAATATTAGGATGTGGAATGGTAGATCCTAATGTTTTAAAAAATTGCGGAATAGATTCAGATAAGTATACCGGATTTGCATTTGGTATGGGAATAGATAGAATAACAATGTTAAAATATGATATCAAAGACATAAGACAAATGTTTGAAAACGATATCAGATTTCTAAATCAGTTCCAATAAAAAAATTTTCGCCGCCTTCGGCGGAGTATTAAAGTTTCAGCAACTCTTTCAACAGGGCATATCCGGCCCTGCTAATATTAAGGGCGGCGCCGTTTTTCAAGTTGGCCAGTTGAGCATCCTGTGTACTTGAAATAGACTGTAGATGTGCGGAATTGAGTAAAAAAGATCGATGAATTCGAACGAAACCAAACTTTTTCAAGTTGTTTTCATAATAAGCCATGGTTTGTTTCTTTACATAAACTTTTGAAGGAGTATGGATTTTGACATAATCGTCATAAGATTCAAAGTACTCAATATCATTGATCGGTATAATCTTTACATCACCATTTTCTTTGATGATGATTTTATCTAAATGTTCATTTTGCAGACCATCTAAACTGCGTTTTAAACCTTCTATTTCCATATTGTTTTTGTGTTCTTCAATTGCTTTTACAACAGCTTTTGAAAAGCGATCTTTACTAAATGGTTTCAATAGATAGTCGACAGCATTGGCTTCAAAAGCCTTTAAAGCATATTCATCAAAAGCAGTTGTAAAAATGATTTTTGGTAATTCATCGAGTATTTCAAGCATTTCAAATCCTGAAATTTTTGGCATTTGAACATCTAGAAATATAAGATCAGGCTGTTCGGATTGAATTCTTTTTGCAGCATCAAACCCATCGCCACACTCAGCAATTATGTTAATTTCAGGAAAACTTTGTAAATATTCCCGAATCAAATTTCTGGCTAATGGTTCATCGTCTATGATGATTGCTTTCATGTTATTTTGGTATGGTTATTAATGTGATGTATTTTCCTTCTGATTGAGAGGTTTTAACTAAATCATTGCGACTGTATATCAAATACAATCTTCTTTTGAGCCCTGATAAACCAAAACCAACGCCTTTTGAGCCGGGGTTTAAGCTATCATCATACGGATTGCTGATTTCAATTAGCAACTCGTCATTTGAGCAATTAATTTTTATCAGTATTTCGACCTCCCCGAGTGTCCCATAAAGACCGTATTTAATTGCATTTTCTATAACCGGTTGAAGCACCAATGGAGGTAAACTGTTTTCCAGGCATTTCTCATCAAAATCAATTGTTGTTTTTAATCTGTGTCCGAAACGCACTTTTTCAATTTCCAGATACAGTCTGATATGCTCCAACTCTTCAGAAAGCATGATATTTCCGCTTGCTTCTGTTTTAATGGTACCTCTTAAAAAGTCAGATAATTGCTGAATCATTTCGCGAGCTTTATCAGGATTTGATCCTGCCAAAGAGCTAATAGAATTTAAACTATTGAATAGAAAATGCGGTTGAAGCTGAAGTCTTAGCGAATTTAATTCTGCATCCTTGGCTATTTTTAACATTTGAAGCTCTCTTTCGTCTTCCTTTCTTTGATTTTCAAAAATTTGTTTGAGCCACATCAATAAAGCAGCCAAGACCAGAATTAAAAAAGCCAAACCAAACTTGACCCAATAAGTGGATTCATAGAAACTCAAGTATTGGGCATCAAAAACCTGAATACTGCTCAAAACGCCTTGAACCGAAAACAACCAGATAAGTGAAAAGATCAAACTCCAAATAAGGATGTAATGTGCGTTTTGAATACCCGGCTGAAAGTACCTAAGGATATTGGTCAATATAAGACTTAATCCATACAACAGCCCAACACTTAAAACACCATCGATAATTGCTGTTTTAAGCACGATTTGTTCTCGGGTCAGCATAAGAGTGTAAAACACCATTAGAAGCAGCCAGAATAAGCTGTAAACAACAAAATACTTATTAGATTTGACCAAAGCAAATGTCTTTTTTGATGTTCACGTTAAATTGTTCCAGTTGTCTCGACCATTTTTCTAATCTGTATTCAGAAGGATCAACAAATAAATTAGAATCAATTTCACTTAAAAACTCATGTTCATTTATATTGATTGCATCAACAATTCCCATAAATTTCCAATTAACTGTATGAGTATTTTCATTAACGAAAGTACAAGATTTTTCAACTCCATATTTCCATGCGTCTTTTAATGCTTCTTCAATAACTGTTTTTCCTGAAATCAAAGTGGCCAATTCGAATGACACTTCATTTGAACATTCGGCCAAATCTATTTTGTATAACAATTTGAGGACGTACATATTGATTAATAGCTTTTTATTTCAATACCGCCAAATACAGTAGTACCTTTCAAAATCATTTTTTTATTACTGCTTCCGGTTTGGTTGTTTTGAGGTCTGCGGTCTTCAACTGCACCAATGATATTGACAACCTCTGTATGTATTTCCCAATCTGCCGGTACGATGATACTTGTACCACCCATAATGTTTTCGAGTTCTAAGGTTATTTGACCTGTAAATTCAGCTTGAGACAGGTTGATCTCGGCACCGCTGAATATGTTAACCACACTGCCACCTTTGAAATTTTTTGAAAGGATATTTTTTTGAATACCTCCGAAAATTGAAACAGAATCGATGTAATCTTCACTACTGAAATTACCTGTCTTTTCGGTAGCATCTGTTTCTAACGGTTTTTCAAATTGACGTCTGTAATATTCGTGTTTCCAATGGTCTCTGTGTCTTTTGCGTTTACCTTTACCAAACAGCATCAATAAGCCCAGAGCAATTATAGCAACCGGCCACATGAATTTACCAAAAGTGATTTCCGGTATCATGTAATCGGCCATAAACAAACCACCAACCAGGGTAACTATCCACCAGGCAGGATTTTTAAAATTGTGTTTGAAACCAATGTATAATCCAACTGCAATGACAATCATTGGCCAGGCGAGTATCCATTCAGGGACATAAAACCCCGATTTTTTCATAATGAAAATGATACCTACGGCTATAAGCACCAATCCGGCAAATCGTTTGCCATTGGGGCTGTATTGTTCCGGAAAATTTTTCTCTAGTGACATTTTATTTAAAATTAATGGTACAAAACAAGCGAATGAAACATGATCCAACAATTGAAAGTAGGCAGAAAAAGAACAAAAGTCGGTAAGTGACAAATATCGGTCGGTAAATTGTTAAAGTGAAAATGATTGGGTTAAATAAAGGCAAAGAAAAACAAAATAAATTCCTTTTGTAACAAATATGATTTAGTTTTGAATGTACATGACCAAAGACATTACAATAGCGGCATTGGCCTTAGTTTTTGCTATTTCCTGCAAGTCTAAACAGCTGAATAAACAACAAAAACAGTCCTATGCTTATGAATTTGGGGATTATGGTGGATTTACTGGTTCCAAAACAGTAAAAATAATGAACAAAGATGGCGCTGTTTATCATTTGCTACCATCAATTTCAGGCACCGATAGCGTGTTTTTGGGTCAAATGCCGGACAGTTTAAGATCAGACTTGGACTTGTTGACCATAAAGGCATTAAAGCATGAGCGCATCAATGAAACCGGTAATATGAATGCATATCTAAAAATTTATAGAAATGACAGTTTGATCCGAGAATACGATTGGCCAATGGGCAAAAAAGACCTGCCTGTAGAGATAAGTAATTTGTATGATTTAATTAATCGGGTAAAAAAATAAGTTAAGAGATTGATTTTTCCGATGTAAATAAGAAAAACTCAATATCGAGACAAACAAAACACTCATATCTTTGCTGCTATTATTATGAACATAGGTATAGTTTGTTATCCCACCTTTGGTGGTAGTGGCGTAGTAGCAACTGAACTTGGAAAAGCTTTGGCCGCAAAAGGCTATCAAGTACATTTCATCAGCTACAGTCAACCCGCCAGGCTTGACTCATTCAATCCAAATGTTTTCTTTCATGAGGTTTCCATTTACAAATACCCATTGTTTGACTATGTGCCATACGAAACAATTTTGGCCAGTAAAATAGTTGATATTGTCAAGCAATATAAGTTGAACATATTGCATGTGCATTATGCCATTCCTCATGCCAGTGCGGCATTGATGGCTAAAAACATCTTAGAAGAGCAAAACATACATGTACCTATCGTTACAACCTTGCACGGTACAGATATTACTTTGGTAGGAAAAGATCCAACTTATGAACCGGTAGTTTCATATTCGATCAATCATTCTGATGCTGTTACAGCTGTTTCAGAGAGCTTAAGACAAGATACCATTAAGAATTTCCACATACAAAGAAAAATCCATGTGGTAC
>DASWYG010000257.1:0-1976 GCA_036405075.1 Bacteroidia bacterium
GCCTTGGCATCAAGGTGCAGGCGGTGAAGCATACATTTTTGTTGATGAAATAACAGTAATAAACAAAGAATGATTTTTTGTGCTTTATGGATACATTTTCATCGAATAGGATTAAAAGAATTACATCTTAAAATGATATTTGCATCATGATCGAAAACCACGAAATAGACTATCGCATTCTTGGAGAAGAAATGCAATGTGTAGAAATAGAATTGGATCCTCAAGAAACAGCCATCGGAGAAAGCGGCAGCTTTATGATGATGGACAGAGAGATTCAAATGGAAACCATTTTTGGAGATGGTTCCAAACAAAATAACGGGGGTATTTTCGGCAAATTGATGTCGGCCGGAAAACGTTTGTTGACAGGTGAAAGCTTGTTCATGACTGCGTTTACCAATTCAGGAAACGGTAAAAAGAGGGTCACATTTGCAGCACCTTATCCGGGTAAGATCATTGCCATGGATTTGTACAGGCACAATGGTAAAGTCATCTGCCAAAAGGATGCATTTCTATGCGCGGCCAAAGGAGTTTCGGTGGGAATTGAATTTCAAAGAAAACTCGGTACCGGTTTGTTTGGTGGAGAAGGATTCATCATGCAAAAATTAGAAGGAGATGGAATGGCATTTGTTCACGCTGGCGGACATGTCATCGAAAGAGAACTTCAAGCAGGTGAAATGATCAAAATAGATACAGGTTGCATCGTCGCATTTACGCAAACTGTAGATTATGATATACAATTCATTGGAGGGTTAAAAAACACCATTTTTGGTGGAGAGGGTTTGTTTTTTGCAACCCTACAAGGTCCGGGAAAAGTTTGGATTCAAAGTTTGCCTGTTAGCCGCTTGGCTTCAAGGATTTTGGCTTACGGTTATGGCAATAGAAAAGAAGAAGGGTCCATACTTGGTGGATTGGGTAATTTGCTCGATGGCGACGGCCGTTAGTACCGATATTAATAAGGCATTTGAATGGCTTCAAATATGTATATTTGAGGCCATTTCCATTTAAAGTAATGACCAAAAAGGAAAAAACAGAATTCATTCTCAATACACTCGAGGCCCTTTATCCAGAAGTACCCATACCACTCGATCACAAAGACGCATACACCTTATTGGTTGCAGTATTATTGTCAGCTCAATGCACCGATGAAAGAGTCAATAAAATCACACCTTCATTATTTGCTGCGGCAGACAATCCTGCTGACATGATAAAATTGGAGGTGGAACAGATCAAGGAAATCATTAAACCATGTGGATTATCGCCTGCTAAATCCAAAGCCATTCACGGTTTAAGTCAAATCATCATGGACAAGCACAAAGGAAAAGTGCCTTCAACTTTTGAGGAACTGGAAGCATTGCCCGGAGTAGGCCATAAAACGGCCTCAGTGGTCATGTCTCAAGCTTTTGGATACCCCGCTTTTCCGGTTGATACTCACATACATCGATTGGCTACAAGATGGGGATTGACAAATGGTAAAAATGTGGAGCAAACAGAAAAAGATCTGAAAAAATTAATTCCGGAGAACTTGTGGAACAAGGCGCATTTACAGATCATCTTTTTTGGACGTCAATATTGTCCTGCTCGAGGTCATGATGAGATAAAATGTCCGATTTGTTCGGTGGTTGGATGTAAATCTACTAAGTGATTTGGGCCATTGATCAGACATTTGGACCAATTGTAAAAAGCCTTTTATTTTTAAACTTGTATGAAGTTGAATTCATATATATTTGCATATGTTTAAGGTTCAACTCCACGATTTAGGACATATAGAATATCTGGATGCCTGGCAATTGCAAAAGGAGTTGTTCAATCAGGCCATCAATGACAAATTGAATGGAAAACAAGCGCATCAGCATCTTTTAGTCTGCGAACACCCTCATGTTTACACACTGGGTAAAAGCGCAAAGCAATCCAATCTTTTATTATCAGAGACCGAATTGAAAAGCAAGTCAATCGATGTGTTTGAAATTGAGAGGGGA
>DASWYG010000258.1:0-3686 GCA_036405075.1 Bacteroidia bacterium
TGTCTGATTTTTGTGCGGATGAAAATCCCATACCTCCATTTTCTACTGAATCGAGCATAAACAAAGAGAATATGCCTAACATTAAATAATAACCGAAACGTTCCCACATTTCAGTAAAGAATAAATAATACAAACCCGTAGGGTGTCCTTTTGAAACATTATCGCTCAAAGGGCTTTCTTTTAATACATTTTCGCTCATATTTTAAATATATTGATTGGCAATAATATTCAATAATTCGGAATTATTTTCCTAACGGCAAATAATTTTAAGCGAAAGTCGGATTGCAGCCCAATTCAATTAGGCAATTTTCGTAGGGATTGATTAGAGAGGGTCAGCTATGATTTTGAATTTTGGCGTTATGATAAATGACATATCATGATACATCGGACGCCTTTTTTTATACTTGATGATCATTGTGAAATAGTCTTTCTTCAAGTATTCTCTTAACTCCACATCTTCCAAAATGAAATTGATCGCATTGGTCCTCACATCCGGAATCATTTTATACGCAACTTTTGTAGCACCCAATCCTTCGGCATTGATTTCCAATACGATTTCAGATAAGTCTTTTAAATTGGAATGATTAAGGGTGTCTTCATATACAAAATCCCATAGTTGCAGCCTCAAACTGCTCAGTTTTGCCGATTTGATATTGGATTTTGAAGTGTTCTTTTTAGACAATTCGCCATCTAAAGCTGTAGGAAAAGGATCAGTCTCTCTGACAACATAAGAATCAACACTACTGACGTCTATTTCCATCATGTCTGAAAACAAAGTTGTGTATTCTATCTCCATTTCACTGTTATCATCCTTTTTACACGATGAAATAAATAGAAAGCAAAGTAAACTTACAAATAGTACCTTATGGGTTAATTTCATGACAAGCTGTGATGTTATATCTTTTCGAAGATAAGAAGAAAAATCCATTTGAAAAAACAAATGAGATGAATTTGACCGTAATATGATGAATCAACAGTGGATTAGTGCTGATTTTCAGATCAGTCCACTAAAGTCTCCATCCAATCTTCCACTGATACTGTCAGATTTTGCACCGGTAAAGGTTTTGACAATATTGACTTTGTTTTCAATTCTTAAAACACCCATCAATGCAAATATCAAGGCTTCTTTAAACTTTACCAGCTTTTCGTCAGGTACTATGAATTCAACAGGACTATGTGTGCGAATGTGATCCATTAATACTTTATTGAACGCGCCTCCCCCTGTTACCAGTACTTTTTTACCGGCAGGTTCTTTTCGGCTCAGGTAATCCAGACTTTTTGAAATTTGTATTCCGATATGGTCAACAAAAGTTTTCATTTTATCTTGTGGCGATAATTTTTCACCTTCCTTAACAATTTGCCACAATTCGTTGTTGATCCAATCCCTGTTCAATGATTTAGGGAATGGCATAGCGTAGTAGTCTATTTCGTTTAAAGCTTCTAAAAGCTTGTAATTGATACTTCCTTGGCCTGCTATCTCACCATCATGATCATAATCCTGGTTCAAGTCTCTGGCTACTCTGTTGAGCAAAATATTCGCCGGACAGATATCGAAAGAGACTCTGAATTCGGCAATTTTGCCGGATATGTTAGCAAATCCTCCCAGATTTAAACAAAAGTCGTATTCGTTGAACAACAATTGATCGCCAATAGCAACCAAAGGAGCACCTTGGCCTTTTTTTGCAACGTCCATACTTCTAAAATCTGAAACTACAGGAAGTTTACAAATGGCAGATAAACTTGCCCCATCACCAACTTGTCTGGTAATCATTTCTTCAGGATAATGAAAAACCGTGTGACCATGAGAAGCAACTAAGTCTATTTTTAAATTGTATTTAGCAATGAACTTATTGACCAAATGACCTAGGTAATGGCCATAGAAAACATCGGTCTTGGTATATGCCAGCGAATCTGCCTTTCGAATTTGAGAAAGCCTCAATCTCCAAATCTCATCGTATTCAAAAGTTTCACTTTCCTCTATCGAATAAGTGTAATGGCCATTGTCAGATGTAATCTTACAATGTGCCAAATCAACCCCATCCATAGATGAGCCTGACATAATTCCTATGACGCTGTATGTTTTCATTTATCAGTGATTGTTAGCAATGAGTTGGTATCGGCAAAAATAGTTTTTTTTGCAAATAAGTAAAATTTTCATTGGTAATTTATCGTTATCACTTAAATTTGTGTTCATGCGCTTTTTCCTTTGCCTCTTATTTCTAAGTGTTTACAACCTTTATTCACAAAATGATGATGAAAAGTTGGCAGCGCAATACATGTCTGATAAAGATTACCTCAAAGCGGCAGATATTTACGAGGATCTGTCTAAGAAAAAACCTGAGTCAGTTTATTACTATGAAAACCTTTTGCAGTGCTATATCTTGCTTTCTGACTATAAAAGCGCCGAAAAGTTGGTTGATAAAAGAATTAAAAAGTTTGAAAATCAATACAATTTTAAAGTTGATAAAGCCTATCTCTACCAATTACAAGGTTTTTCATCTAAGCGAGATGAAGTATTAAAACAATTGCTTGAAATAAATTTTCAATACATAGATGAAGTCAACCAACTTGCCAATGGGTTGATAAAAAGAAAATTCATTGATCAAGCCATAGCACTTTATGCAAAAGCACAACAAAGCTTTAAATCGGAAGGAGACTTTGCTTACGAACTAAGTGTCTTGTACTTCCAAACAGGTAAGATACAAGAAGGTACTGAACAATTATTGATATTGGCCGCCGCCAATGATGCCTTGTACAATGAAGTTAAAAACCGGATTATAGTTGCTTATGCGGATAATAATGAACATTATAAGTTACTCTCAAATTTATTGTTGCAAAAACTTCAAAAGCAACCGGATAACTATGCCTACAATGAGTTTTTAATTTGGTCGTTTACTCAACAAAAGGATTGGACAGGAGCACTCATTCAAGCAAAAGCAGTTGACAAAAGATTGAAGGATGAAGGTCGAAAAGTACTTGAATTGGCTTATGTATTTATTAACAATGAAGCTTATGATCCTGCCATTTCTGCTTACGAGTATGTGAAATCACTTGGGACAGATAAACGTTATTACTATCAAGCTCAGCAAGGTCTGCTCAATTGCGGTATGGCCAGTGTGAGAATGAGTAATGGCGCAAATGCAGAAACACTTAAGACCCTTGAATCAGAATACATCAGTTTTATTTATCTCAATGGAATCAATTGGCAAACTGCAGAGCAAATTAAAGAGTTAGCCGAATTGTATATTTACTATTTGCATCAGCCTGAAAAAGGAATTGCTCAATTAAACAAAGTAATGGAAACACCCGGTGTTAATCCAACATTATTGGCTCAATGTAAATTGGATTTAGGAGATGCTCAGTTGATTGTTGGTGAATCTTGGGAAGCCGATTTGTTGTACAAACAAGTGGAAAAAACATTTAACAATGATCCATTGGGGCAAGAAGCCAAATTCAGATATGCAAGACTCTGTTATTTTAGAGGGGATTTTGAATGGGCACAAACTCAATTGGATATTTTAAAAGGAGCAACCACTCAACTGATCAGCAACAATGCCATGAGGCTTTGGCTTATCATTCAAGACAACCTCGGATTGGACAGCACTGATGAAGCCTTGAAAATTTATGCAGAAGCCGATTTGCTGATATTTCAAAACAAATACAACGATGCACTTATAAAACTCAAT
>DASWYG010000259.1:0-8181 GCA_036405075.1 Bacteroidia bacterium
GTCTGCATACTTGTTTATTCCATTGTGCTTAAAATAGGAATTGATTTCCATGTTTAAGCCGGAATAAAAATCTGTGTTGTTTGTTTTTAGAAATTTCATTTTGAATTGATGTTTAAAATCTAATTCAAAACTAGATATCACTGAAACCAAAGCATTACGAGCTATTGCCTCGATTTTTGAATCAATGGATGAATATGCAAATAAGCTTTAATTGAATTGGATGAATACTTGAATTTTAGGGTAAATAGCAATTCTAATAGAAAAAATTACGGATTACCACAAATCAAAAATATAACTATTTGCGAATGCTGCTTAAATTATTGGAATTCATAAGCACCTAAATCGGGATTAGGTGTACGTGAATTGTTATCGAGATCTGAAGTTGTTGCAGTGTTTACATCACCTGCATCTATTGCAGGCGAACCTGATTTCAATTTGAAATTACCCTTGTTTATATCAACAAACATTGGATCTTTATTGAAAATGTTGTTGCTGCAACCAAATTTAGACTTTGATCTTAATAAACAATTGCAGATATCGCTCTTCTTGATCAGACCAATATTTGTATTCAGATCAAAAAATATCTCCGTTTCAATGTTATTTGGACCGTAAACGATCGAATTGAGCACGGTCATCGATATGTCATAGGTTTTAATGACCACCTTCTTGTCATTTCTCATTTGGTTATTGAACATGAAATGTGGATCACGTCTGCCTGAACTGCTGGTATAGAAAGTGCAATTGTTGATGAAGTAATCGCCGCCATAATAACCTAGAAAAGTATTGGCCCCACAATTATAAACCAATGAATTTTCCATCTTTATTTTAGCAGTTAAACCGAGAATGCCATAAGCACTCATGTTTTTAACGATGGTTTTATTGATTGTCAGATTGGGATTGAGGTTTTCAGGCAATGAATCTACCCATAGTCCGATTATGGCATTTTTAACGACAGCATGTTCTATGGTGTTGTTAATACTTCCTCTATAATAGTGTATGCCTCTCCATTGACCTGATCTGTCTTTGTAACGCGGATCCAAACGATCTCCCTCAAATACCACCGAATCTTCTTTAGTGCCATTGATGTTCAGTGTACCCAATACATTGATGGTACTGATATTGAAACGTTTGTTATTGGTATCGAGTAAGGTTGAGTTCGTGGTACTGTAAAAATGCAAACCCGGTCCAATGTTCAAAGTAGCACCATTGTCAACAAAAATGGAGTTTACTATGACATAAGGTTTGTCCTTTAATATCAAATTCGTGGTGCCTTTGAAGACAGAATCTTTAAAATAATAAGCATCCCATCCATAAGCAGCCAATTGCACATATTGACGATTGCCATTGGTTTCAAACTCAATACTATCTCTCACTAATGCCGGTTTTGTTTGATTGTTTGGTTCTAAAGTAGCTTCAACAAATACCCAAGCTGAATCTTTTGGCAATATTTCTACATCTTTTATAACATTTGCAGTCAATCCGTCTACATTGATTCTGAATTCAGAAGTTGATCCTCTCATCAATCTGACATTGACACTGACTGTTTCTTTGTATGGATTGCGAATCATGAATCGCTTGTTGATCGATCGAGGATAAGGGTATCCGGGCAATCGTGTAAACACAGTGTCAAAATAGACAGTGTCTTTGGAAAAATTAAGCGTACCAGGATCTTTTAACAGAGAGTCATCCTTTTTACAGGAAACTGCTAACAAGACAATAAATACAAAAAGTGATAGGTTTCTAAACAACATTTAAGTCTTACAAATATATGATTTTACTCCGCAAGAACGGCTGAAGAAAATTAATATTGCATATAGAATATTATTTGACAATAAGTTCAATTATTGTTTCTTCGGCCCTTTGGGTTGAAGTGGTCGGACTTCCAGATTGACCTGGTGAAAATTGTCAGGGGTTTGCAAGGCATAAACCATCATGGCTGCAACATCTTCAGGCATCAGCATGTAATCGTGAGCTTGAATGTTTGGGCTGTTTCTAAAGAAATCGGTTTTTACACTTCCAGGGTACACGCAAGTTACTTTTATTTTATCTTCTCTCAATTCTCTCCAAATACTTTCGCTAAAGCCTTTTACAGCCCATTTTGTGGCACAATAGCCACTTACCATTGGCATTCCTTCTAATCCTGCTGTACTCGCAATATTGATGATGTGACCTAAGGATTGTTTTTTCATCACAGGAACTGCCAAACGCGTGCAGTAAAACATTCCATTCACATTGGTTTGCATCATGGTGTCCCATTCTTCCAAAGGCAGGTCTTCAACATTGCCAAAATAACCTAAACCAGCATTGTTGATCAGTATATGAATTTGGTTTTGTGTTTGAGTCAGAATTTGGTCGAAAGCAGATTTTACTGCATCATAATGTCTGACATCGGTTTCTATGAAATGGTATGAAGAGTTTGAAATATCGGAATTGTTCCTGCCAAGCCCGAAAACAGTGCAACCTTTATCCAATAACTGTCTGCAAAGATGTTCTCCAATGCCTTTGCTGACGCCGGTTACTACGGCTATTTTACCTTTTAATTCCATTACTGTTTTATAAATTTAGCACAAATCCAATTCTTCTTCATTTTTTTAGTGCTCAGCAACAAACCATGTTTGTAACACTCATCCTGAATGTCTTGTAGATCGTCGAGATAAAAGCCACTCAAAAGCAATGTTGAATTAGGTTTCATGGTTTTTACATAGTATTTAATATCGGCCAAAAGTATATGTCTGTTGATGTTGGCTATAAACAAATCAAACATTTCAGGGTATGACTTCAACATACCTGCATCACCTAAGATCATTTCAAAATTATTGATGTTGTTTTTTTCTATGTTTTCCTGAGCATTTTCATAGCACCAGCTATCATTATCAATTCCAATTACTTTGTTACAACCAATCATTGAGGCCAATATGCCCAATATACCGGTTCCGGTGCCCATGTCCATTACCACTTTGTTTTGTAAATCAAGTTCTAATAGAAATTCTGCCATCATACTTGTTGTTTCGTGGTGACCGGTTCCAAAACTCATTTTTGGATCGATCACAATTTCATACTTGGCTTTTAAATCTGTTTTATGAAAACTGCTTTTTATCAAACATTGATTACCAATTAAGATGGGTTGAAAATAGTTTTTCTCCCACTCTTCGTTCCAGTTTTTGGGTTTGATGATGTCGACGGTATAGTTTTCAAAACACAAGTTTTTTTCAATCAATTCATCAATGATGATGGTGATCTCTTGCATTGATTTTTCATCTTCTTGTATGTATGCTTTCAATACCTCGTCTTCAGCTGATCCTTCGAATCCAAAATCGGAAAGGTAAGCTGATATGATTTCTACATTTTGGTCTACCGGTTCAGTAGCCGTTAAAGTAATTTCTATATAATTTTTTAATGAATTCAATTTTTGAATGATTTTAATATTTGACCGAATTGGTAAACATCTTCAAAAGTATTGTAAAGTGGCACCGGAGCCATACGTATAACGTTTGGATTTCTCCAATCTGCAATAACACCATTTGCGGTTAAATAGTCGAAAATGTCTTTTCCATTGTCTCCCGTCAACATACTGATTTGACAGCCTCTTTCAGGGGCAGGTGGTGTAATGATTTTTAAATTCAAATTCTCGTTGAATTGCATGGCTTCCTGAATTACGAATTCCAAATAAGCATTTAATTCTTTACCTTTTTTAACCAGATTGTTGATGCCTGCTTTTGCAAATATTTCGAGAGAAACCTTGTGCACGCACATACTCAACACTGGAGCATTGCTCAATTGCCAACCAGCCGCACCTGATTCAGGTTGAAACCCTTTTAACATCTGAAACCTTACCGATTCATCATGTCCCCACCAACCGGCAAAACGAGGTAATTCATTGTTGTTGGAGAATTTTTCGTGCACAAATGCACCGGCTACACTTCCTGGTCCCGAATTCAGATATTTGTAACTGCACCATGCCGCAAAATCTACATTCCATTCGTGTAGTTTCAATTCAATATTACCAGCCGCATGTGCCAAATCAAATCCGGCAACAGCGCCTACAGAATGGGCTTTTTCTGTGATTGCAGGGATGTCAAATACCTGTCCGGTATAATATTGAACGCCACTGAAAAACACCAAAGCAAGATCTTTGCCGTGTTCTTCGATGGCAGCAAGAATATCTTCTTTACGAAGCGAATATTCACCAGTCCTTGGGTGCAACTCAATGATGGCCTCCTTGGGATCGTATCCATGAAATCTTACCTGCGATTCTACCAAATACATATCGCTGGGGAATGCACCACCTTCCATTAATATTTTGAAACGACCTGGAACCGGTCTGTAAAAACTCACAAAAAGGAAATGAAGATTTGAAGTCAATTGATTCATGACCACCACTTCTATTGGCTTGGCTCCTACGATTGCAGCTGCATTTTCTGTTAAAAATTTATGATAATGAAACCAAGGGTTTGTACCGTGAAAATGACCTTCAACACCTAAGTTTTTCCAGTCTTCAAGCTCAACTTTCAGTGCTTCTTCGGCAGCTTTTGGCTGCAGCCCCAATGAGTTGCCGGTAAAATACAAAGAGTCTTTTCCATTGACTTTTGGAATGTAAAATTGTTCTCTAAACTGATTGAGTGGATCTGCATTGTCCATTGACTTTGCAAAGGCTTGACTGTTCTCAAAAATCATGGCGCAAAGGTAATATCATGTTTAACCTTTAGCAAACTGCTCAGTTGCTTTTCTTTTTCCACAAATACAGGATGAGTTCGTTTTCTTTCTGCAAACTGTCGATTTTACTGTAATTGTTTTCATAAAACTTGGTATCCGGAAACGACCATGTAAAACTTGAGGTGGTATAGGTGGTGATCAAATAATCAGGCTTTTGGCCATTTAGTGACTCCCACATCTTAAGTGTATTGGCTTTGCCTGTAGAATCTTTATTGAAATGAACCGACACACCAACCGGCATATAAGCGGGATGAATTTTCTCTGCTTTAACATAGTAATCAACTTTCGGAATGTAATCAATGAACAAGGTTTTATCCTTCTGGCTTTTTAAGAAACTCGACCACTTGTCTTCTTTATAAGGTTCTATTTTAAACATGAATTCAGGCTTTAATTCATTGTCCATTTGATTCATAGCATACAAATTGATGATGATCAATAACCATTTATAACCCTTTTTATCGCCCTCACATATTCCGTACAACATTGGCAAAATGGCAAATGTTATTGAGAAAAGCGGATAGTAATAGTGTCCGAATTCATAGGGCGATATCAGTGCAAAAATAAAGGCTCCTAAAAATAAAAAAAGAAGCATGAGCAATTGAGATATGTTTTTCTTCAACTGATCATTTCTGAACAATATGATCATTGAAAAAATGAGCTGTGGCAGTATGTAGTCAAATAATCGTTTATAGATTTCCTGAAGTCTGAAACCCATTGTGAACTTGCTTTCTGATTCTGCGAAACTGAAATTGTACAACAGTGTTTTCAATAAGCCTTCTAGAGAACCGAACACACCTACATACAGCAAAAAAAACATCGTGGGAATCAATGGAAATAAAAACAATTGATAGGTTTTGATCTTACCCCAATAGGTGTAAATCAAGAATATCGTCAGGGGTAAACAAATGATAAAAAAAGGTTCTTTGAACCAACATCCCAGAGTAGAAAACATCAATGACAGCAGCATGTTTCTCTTGTTTGGGTTTTCTCTGTACAAGACATAAAACAAGATTGACAACAACACGCTTAAACTGCCATATATTTCTGTGTATAAACCATCTCCTATATTGTTTCTGTAAACAGAAAAGTAAATTGAAATTGGAATTAGACTTAAACTGAGCAGCAGTGATTTGAAATTGTAATAAGTGATTAGAAATAGCACTGCGGAAATTGACATAAAGGCCAACAGTGCAAGCGTAAACACCGCATACACCGGATTGGGAATGCAGAGCATGAACAATTCAATGAGAACAAAAATACCCGGAGGCTTATTCTCCCAGGCATCTAAATAAAGAACTCCACCGTGAAGTTGTTTGTATGCAACTGCTGAAAAGATGCCACCATCGGTATGGATATCGCCGGGTTGAATAATGGCCAAAAAAAGTCCGGCTCCAAGCATTGCTGAAGCCAAAGCGCCAAATAAGGCTTTGCTTTTTTCGGGTTTACTTTCTATTTTGATGGAAGTAAATAACAAGTTCTGAAGTTATGTGATTCAACATGTCATAAACTTGATCGAAATCTGCTTGTTCGCCAAAATAAGGATCAGGTACAATTTGATTTTGATACATTGGATTAAAATGGCTCACCAAAAAGACTTTATCTGCGTAATCGGGTCTGATTTTGACAACATTTTTGTAATTTTCGTGGTCCATGACCAGTAAATAGTCAAATTCTTCGAAATCCTCATGTTGGATTTGACGTGCTTTATGGGTCAGGTTGATGCCATTTTTAGCTGCCGTTTTACGCATTCTTATATCCGCTAGTTCTCCGGCATGCCAATTGCCCGTTCCGCAAGAATCGGTCACAAAAACATCTGCTAAATTAGAGCGTTCAAAATGGTGTCTGAACAGCCCTTCAGCCATCGGACTTCTACAAATGTTTCCAAGACAAACGAATAAAACTTTCATCTAATCAGAATTCGAGAGGCAAAAGTGTAAATCTGTTTTATTGAGTTGACCAAATGAACATAAAATTTAAAGGTCAACTTAATTTGAGAATTTAATGAGTCAATAGAACTTACATGGTTCCCATTTCGGTCCTTGTTCCTTTACTGCCATTACATTTTTTGGCACCTCCGCATGAAGAGATTAACACAACAGCAAATACTGCGAATGCTATATATAACAATTTAATTTTCATATCAATCTTATAACGCAAAAATAGGTTTATTATTTAAAAATGCGATTAAAATGATGAACAGAGTTGATGCACTGTCATGTTTATTGGTCGAATTCATCTATTTTTGTATGCATTCAGATGTTTTTAAGGGCTAACATTTCATTCGTCGCAATTTGTCTCGCATTGTTTGTGAATGTAAACCTAAAGGCTCAAGCTTATCAGGTTAAAATAAGTCAAAATCCCCTAGAATTAAAGTATCAGACCAAGGTTGACAGTTTGCAACTGAATTATGTATTGCAGTCATTTATTAATCGCTACAAGACCAAAGGGTATTTCAATTTTAATGTTGACAGCATAATTTGGAAGAAACCCGATGTATTGGTTTATGTCTACCTGGGCGAACAAATAAAATTGTCAAAAATTAAAGTTGTTGATGATTCTGGTTTTGAAAGGTTTCCTCAATTTCAACTCAGGTATGGAGGTGCTTTATATGACTCTTCATCAGCAGGAAATTTGGCAGAAATTATACTTCAGAACAATGAAAACAATGGTTATCCTTTCAGCAATATTCAGGTAGAATCTGTATTCAATGATCAGACAGTTGATTATTTGATGCAGATAAGAAGAGGCGAATATTTTGTTTTCGATTCGGGCCATATAGATGGTGACCAAGTCATTAGAAAGGCATTTTTAGAAGCATACACCGGTATTAAAAAAGGCAAACCATACAATGAGGCTTTGTACAAGAAGGCCCATGAAAAACTGAATCGACTGCCATTTTTATATTCTGAACGATATCCGCAAATAGCCTTTTTAAAAGGTGGAATAGCCAAACCGTTTTATTATTTAAAAAAGAGAAAATCTGATCAATTGAATGGTATCATTGGGTTAGCACCCAGCAATTCTACCGCAGTGAACACGCCAAGTGTGGTGTTTACCGGTGAGTTTTTATTGAGGTTAAACAATCTTTTTAAAAGTGGAAAGATGTTGATGATCAATTGGAAAAGCTTTAAAGCCAGATCTCAGGAATTAAAGACTGCTTTTAATTACCCTTACATTTTATCCAAGCCCATTGGCGCTGATTTTTCGTTGAGCTTCACCAAGTACGATACGCTGTATACCACTTTTCAAACTCAAGTTGGTTTTCAGTATTTCACTTCCGGTGTAAATGGTTTTAAATTCTTTTACCAGGTTTCGGGTACTAATTTGGGTTTTGTTGATACAGCTTCCATTCGCAGCAGTAAACAATTTCCTGCAATAAACTCTTTGCAACTTAAAATGTATGGATTAACGGCTGCTTATAATTTATTGGATCATCGTTTCAATCCCAGAGAGGGATGGTTGATAGAT
>DASWYG010000260.1:0-15397 GCA_036405075.1 Bacteroidia bacterium
CTCTACAAAGAATACAAAGAAGGTATCTTGTTGTTTACATTGATGGACAAAAAAGTTTGGAGCAAAAGTGTTGAAGACACCAGTGGTTTAAAAGAATACTATCAACAACACAGCGACAAATACATATTTGGTGACAGATACGACATCACTTATTACAGATGTTCAAGTAAAGAAGTTGCAGAACAATTGAAATCAGATCTGGAAAAAGGCATTCAAATAGATTCTATCATGAGGAAATTCAACAAGATCAATCCTCTCAATGTTTCAAATCCTTCAACCGGAAAATTTGAAAACGGTCAGAATTACTATGGAAATCTTTTGTTTGCAACGCAAGTGAAAGATGTGAAATACATGATTGTTGAAGATCCAAAAGTTCCGGGTGGTTACACTGTCATTCAAATACACCGCTTCTTACCTGCTGCTAAAAAGACTTTGAATGAGGCAAGAGGTTCTATTCTGAGTGACTATCAACAGTATTTGGAGCAACAATGGTTAGAAGGTTTGATGAAGAAATATCCAGTCATTGTGGATCAAAAGGCTTATGCCATCATCAAAGACAAAATGACTAAAAAATAAGGCAATTGAGTCTAAAGCGCCTATATATTTTTGCCTGTGTACTTGCGTTTGGAGTTGCATGTGACAAGAAGGTCGACAGCAATAAGGACGGAGAAGTATTGGCCGAATACAAGGGTAAATATTTATATAAGACGGATATTCCCGACGATATTTTGAACAAATTTCGCGAGGGAGACAGTACAGGATTACTCAAATCATATATCGACAAATGGCTAGAAAGCCAAGTGATGGTTGCTGTAGCAGAGAGTAGTTTGACTGATGAAGAGAAGAACAAAGACAAACTGATTGAAGATTATAGAAATTCATTGTTGATCTATGAATATCAGCAGAAGTTGATGAAAGAAAAATTGGATACTGCTGTAACAGAACAGGAGATCAATGCGTTCTACAATGAAAACATCAATACTTTTCAATTGAGAAAAAACATTGTAAAAATTCGATACGTAAAAATTGGTAGTCAAAACTCCGGTGTCAATAAGATCAAACGATTGATTCAATCCAATGATGGTTCTGGTTCAGCTGAGTTAAAAGCACTGGCTGAAAAAGAGGCTGATAATTTTTATTTGGATTCAAATTGGTTGTATTTGGATGATATCACCAAAGAGATTCCTTTGGATGCCAATTACGATCAGCAAAGGTTTTTGAGCAACAACAAATACATTCAAATTGAAGAAAACAATGTCTTGTATTTGGTTTACATCATGGATTTCAGGATCAAAAATGCAATCTCACCATTGGAATTTGAGAGAGAAAAAATCAAAGACATCATTCTATACAGAAGGAAACTGGAATTTTTAAAAGCAACACAAAAGTCTGTTTTTGACGGTGCGGTCAAATCCGGAGACATCAAATATCATCTGAAACAATAATGAAAAGGTTAAATTTATCGATTTTCATAATAATTACATTCATGTCTGCGTTTGCAGTCAAAGCTCAACAGAATTTGATCATCGATGAGGTAATTGCTGTAGTAGGCAACAAACCCATATTGAGATCAGATTTGGATAAAATGATTGCTCAAGTAGATCCTGAATTGCCAGTAACCGAAAAAATGAAATGCGATTTGCTGAAAGAACTCATCATAGAGAAAATGATGCTACACCAATCTGAAATAGACAGCTTGGTTGTGACAGACGATGATGTAAATGATCGAATAGACAATAACATTCGTTTCATAGAACGCAACATGCGCAGCGGTGAAAAACTCGAAAAGTACTTGGGTATGAGTGTGGCCGAATACAAGAAGATGATATTTCCTAAGGTGAAAAATCAAATTCTAAGACAAAAAATGGAGCAAAAACTCCAGTCTGAAATTAAAATTACTCCCAAAGAAGTTAGAGATTATTACAACAAGATACCGGTAGACAGCTTGCCTTTCATGTCGGCAGAAGTAGAAGTGGCACAGATCGTTTTTAAACCTAAATACTCCAGAGAAGCCTTAGAAATAGCAAAGGAACACATCACTGAGTTACGCAATAGGGTTTTAAAAGGAGAGAGTTTTGCCAAATTGGCCGCATTGCACTCGGAAGACCCGGGCAGTAAAAAACAAGGTGGAATGTTGCCGGAGTTTGGAAGAGGTGACATGGTAGCTGAATTTGAAAGAGCTGCTTTTTTACTTAAAAAAGACAGTATATCAGATATAATAGAAACTAAGTTTGGATTCCATGTATTGTATTTGGTAAACCGTAGAGGTGAAAAACTGTTGGTCAGACACATATTGATCAGGCCAAGATTGATTGACAGTGATTTGGAAATGACCAAGAAAACTGCCGATTCAGTTTTAAACTTGCTCAAAGCAGGAAAAATGAAGTTCTGTGATGCTGTTAAAATGTATTCTGAGGACGAGGAAACCAGTCCTAATTGTGGATTTTTTACAGATCCTAACATTGGATCTCAAAGAATTCCGTTTGATTATTTAGACAGAGACATGGCAACATATTTGAGCAGTATGAAGGAAGGTGAATTTTCAGAACCACAGATTGCCTATTCTGCTGATGGTTCCGAATATTTTAGAATACTGTACCTGAAACAAGAAGTAAAGCCCCATGTGGCAAACTTGGATCTGGATTGGCAAAGGATACAATCATTGGCAATAGATGCCAAGAAAGTCAATGTGTTGGATCAATGGGCTGAGAAAAAAAGAAAAGAAACCTATATTTTCATTAAAGACAGTTACCTAAGCTGTGGCTTTTTTAATGAATGGATAACAAAAAATTAGAAACTAACAATGAGCGATATAGCAAAAGCTGAAAAGTTTAACCATCAATATGGTGAGATACAAAAAGAAATTTCAAAAGTAATAGTCGGACAAAATGATGCAGTCAATGGTGTATTGATATCATTGTTTTGCAATAGCCATGCTTTATTGGTAGGTGTTCCGGGTTTGGCAAAAACCTTGCTCATCAAAACCATTTCAGAAGTTCTGGATTTAAAATTCAATAGGATTCAGTTTACACCGGATCTTATGCCTGGTGATATCACAGGTAATGAGATATTAGACGAAAGCCGTCATTTTAAGTTCATTAAAGGGCCGTTGTTTGCCAATATCGTGTTGGCCGATGAAATCAACAGAACCCCGCCTAAAACTCAGGCAGCTTTATTAGAAGCAATGCAGGAAAGAAATGTGACTGTGAATGGCAAAGCCTATCCTTTGGATGCACCTTTTTTTGTGTTGGCTACACAGAACCCAATCGAACAGGAAGGTACGTACCCGCTTCCGGAAGCTCAATTAGACCGTTTTATGTTGAATCTGGTGCTTGATTATCCTTCGTTTGAAGAGGAAGTCATGGTGGTAAAAAACACGACCTCTATGGGCGGTCAAAAGCCTGCAAAAGTATTGAACGGGCAAGAAATCATGGAATTTCAGGAATTGGTCAGAAAAGCACCAATTGCAGATAATGTTGTAGAATATGCTGTGAATTTGGTAAGCAAAACCAGACCTGGTACCAGTCGAGCTACTGCAAAAGTAAATGAAATGATCAGTTATGGTGCAGGTCCAAGAGCCGGTCAATTCCTTGTTTTAGGAGCTAAATGTCATGCCTTGTTGAATGGGAAATTATCGCCTGATATCGAAAACGTGAGAGCAGTTGCTTTCAATGTTTTGAGACATCGTATGGTGAAGAATTATAAAGCTGAAGCAGAAGGCGTAAGTGTAGATGATATCATCAGCACATTGTTAGAAAATTAATCATTTTTCCAGAGTAATTAAAATTAAGTCATAAAAAAAAGCCCCGAATGTTCGGGGCTTTTTCATTTAATATGATTTCAATTTATTCAAATTCTGCTTGCAGAATTTTCTTGATTTCTATAACTGTTTCTTCTTCCAATTCAGTTCTGTTAACCAAATCTTCGTTAGACATGTCCAACACTGATTTTGCAGTGTCCAAACCAATTGCTTTGAGTTCATCAAGGATCCAACCGTCGATTTCGTCAGCAAATTCTTCAAGGTCAATGTCTGAATCATCAAATTCAACATCTTCTCTGTAAACTTCAATGTCATAACCAACCAATTTGCTGGCAAGTCTGATATTGAAACCACCTTTACCAATAGCAAGACTTACTTGATCAGGGCTTAGGAAAACGTTTGCTTTTTTGGTTCTTTCATCCAATGTGATAGAAGAAATTTTTGCCGGATTCAATGCCCTTTGAATGAACAAAGAGATATTGGTAGTGAAGTTGATAACGTCGATGTTTTCGTTTCTAAGCTCTCTAACAATACCGTGAATCCTGCTGCCTTTCATACCTACGCATGCGCCAACCGGATCGATTCTGTCATCATAACTTTCAACTGCAATTTTCGCTCTCTCACCTGGTTCTCTGACGATCTTTTTGATTGTGATCAAACCGTCTAAGATCTCAGGTACTTCCAATTCCATGAGTTTCTCCAGGAATACCGGAGAAGTTCTTGAAAGAATGATTTTTGGCGAACCATTGATCATACTTACTTCGTGAACGATTGCTTTTAAAGTTTCACCTTTTTTATAAAAGTCGGCCGGAATCATTTCGTTTTTAGGCAAAATCAATTCATTGCCTTCATCATCGAGTACCATGATTTCCTTTTTCCAGATTTGATAAACTTCACCTGAAACGATCTCACCGATTCTGTCAGAATATTTCCTGAACAATTCGTCTTTCTCTAATTCAAGTACTTTGGTCATCAAAGTCTGTCTTGCTGCCAAAATGTTTCTTCTTCCGAAGAAATCCATAGGTACCTGATCGATGGCTTCTTCGCCAATTTCGTAATCCGGTTCCATTTTTCTGGCATCGGTGATACTGATTTGGGTGTTTTCATCTTCTACCTCAGCATCGTCAACAATCAGACGATTCCTGTAGATTTCCAAGTCACCCTGGTCAGTGTTGATGATGATGTCAAAATTTGCATCATCCCCGTAGCGTTTTTTGAGCATGTTGCGGAAAACCTCTTCCAACACACGCATCAGCGTGGTCCTGTCTATGTTCTTAAATTCCTTGAATTCTGAGAAGGAATCGACAAGACCTCTAACGGTTAATATTTGTGGAGTTGTCATTTGAATGATAAAATGATATTTGCTTTGTTGATGTTATTGAAGTCGACCTCCGTTGTTACCGGGGTTTCATTTCTTTTGGGTTTTGGGTTAGCGAAGTGTTCGAAACTCAATGTTTCTCCATTCACTGCAGTTAGTTTGCCAATTAAGGTGTCACCATTCTTTAAAACCACATTGAATTCTCTGCCTATGTGTTTCGGGTATTGTCTCAGCAATTTCAGATCACTATCTGCACCCGGAGAGGTGACATCTAAAGTATAACTTTCATCAGGCATTTGTTCATCGGCCATGTGATTGATCGATCTGCCTATTTCTGAAATGTCATAAATACCCAGAGCTTTATCTCCGTCCAATACAAATTCATGTGATTGGTTCTTATGATTGGACTCAACCAAGAATATCCCTTGATGTTCTTCCAAAACCTTGGCTACTATTGCTTCTAATTGACTTTGTACACTCATATATAACAAGTGAGGGGCTTTTGGCCCCTCAACTAATGATTTCCTTAAATTCGATGCAAAGATAGCATCATTTTTTAAAATTTCAAATTTATCTTCTTCTGGCATCAGAGCTACTGCCACCGGCTCCTCTGTCTGAATTACCTGTGTTCACTGTACCACTGCCGGTACTTCCACCGGTATTTGTGTTGGTGTTTGTATTGGTGCTGGTTCTGCCACTGTTTGAGCTTCCGGAACTGGAACCACTGCCATTGCTGCCTGAACTGCCTTCAGTGGGTCTATTGCTGCCATTTGTAGATGTGCCGGTACTGCCTGTTCCGGTGCTTGATCCGGTGTTGTTGTTGGTATTGGTAGAGGTGCTTTTTCTGGATGTGCCTGAACTGCCTGAATTGCCAGAACTGTTGCTGTTGCTGCCTGAATTTACAGCTGCTTCCAAAATGGCGCCTAAAATTTTAAATCCTAATCCGGCTCCAATATTTTTTTCTTCAGGTTCAACTGGGATGACTTCGCTTGAAGATTGAGAATCTGACTCATCAATACCTTCATTGTTACTTTCATCATTTTCATGTTCTTCAATCATGCCTGTACCACCATCGCCTTTTGGTTCTGTGTTGTATAATCCACGTTTACAGCTGTCGAGTTGTGAACTGCATTTTTGATTTTGTTTCACCATAAAGTTGTACTCGTTTTTGTATTGGTTCAACTGGTTGGTCAATGTGGTGACTTTGTTCTGAAGAATGTCGTTTTCTTCTTTCAGTTTGTTGTATTCAGCAGTTTTACTGTCAAGTTGTTTTTTAATGTCATCACAATTTGAATTGTCATTGCTGCTTTTCAAATCCTCTAAGTCTTTACTTAATTTCAGGATTTGAACATTCAAATCAGTGGTTTTTTTCTTCATATCACTTGCAACATTTTCCATGCTGTCAAGCGATTTGTTTTGAGCATTGATTCTGTTTTTTAAAGTCAGTATTTCAGCATTCAATTTGGTATTGCTTGCTTTACATTCTTCCAATAAAGCATCATTGTTGTTGCCGGTACCGCAATTTTTGCAACAGTTTTTCAATTCATTGGTCAAGCTGTCTACTTTATATGTGAGTGCAGAGTTTTTGGTGTTCAATTTGCCAATGGTTTTGCTCATTTCGGATATTTCAGATTTCAGCAATACATTGTTGTCTTCACATTTTTTAAGTTCAGCATCAGCATCTGATTGGGTCGAATTTTTCTTACAATTCTCAAGCTCAGTGTTTTTCTGATCCACAATGTTGTTTAAGCTATCAGCCTGTTTTTTGTAGTATCTGGCATCGCTTTCCATCTTGGCTTTGTCTTTCTCCAATTGTTTGATCACTTCAGAACTATTGCCATTGTTTGCTTTTTTACAATTGTCCAATTCAGTGTTCTTCTGAGCCACAATGTTGTTTAAGCTGTCTGCTTGTTTTTTATAGAATCTGGCATCACTTTCCATTTTGGCTTTCTCTTTTTCAAGTTGTTTCACCACATCGGTATTGCTGCCAACGCTTAATTTTTTGCAATTGTCGAGTTCATTGTTCCTTTGTGAAAGCACAGTTGCCAAACTATCAGCCACTTTTTTGTTTCTGAGAACTTGTGCATTGGTGGTCATTTGGTTTTTCTTGCAATCTTCAAATTCTTTGTTGCGTTTAGAAAGTTCGGTACTTAAGCTATCGGCTTGTCGGCGAGCAATTCTGGCATCGTTCTCTGCTTTGTTTTTATCAGTTTCAAGCTTTTTAACGATTTCATTGTTGGTCATGGTGCTCGATTTTTTGCAGAATTCCAGATCAACGGCTTTTTGGGTCAATACCACTTGCAAACTGTCTGCTCTTCTGTTGGCATATCTGGCATTGTTCTCTGCTTTTTGTTTATCCAATTCGGCTTTTTTCAATACTTCAGCATTGGCTTGAACAGTATTTTGTTTGCATTTTTCATATTCAGCTCTGGCAGAACCAAGTAAAATGGTCAAACTGTCGATTTGTTTTTGTTTTCTAAGCACTTCGGCATTAGAGTTAGTTTCTCTTGGTTTTTTGAGATTGGCTACTTCTCTTTCGAGGTCTTCAATTCTCTTTTTATCAGCAGTTTTCTCATCGGTCAACACAATGACTTTCGCTCTTAAGACAGTGTTTTCTTTGTCGAGTACATTGTTTTTCTCATTGCATTTTATTAGAACTTCATTGTCAGTTGTTAAGCCTTTTTCTCTGTTGATGATCTCTCTTTCTTTGGCATCGATAAGTGCTTTTCTGCGATTGAGTTCTAGCTCTTTGTTTTTAAGCTCAAGTTCTTTTTGAGCCAATTCCTTATTTTTTGCAGTTTTGTCTATTATGATGGTGTCTCTAACTACCATTTTAACAGTATCTCTGACCAATACAGAGTCTTTTTTGCTGATTTTTATGGTATCTGAAGTATGAGTTCTTACGGAATCAATTCTGGTAGAGTCGGTATAAACTGGATCAACTTTGTTTTCATACCACCATCTGTGGCAATGTCCTATTCCAAATGAAATACCACCATAGATATCAGCACCACTGAATTGTGAGTTGGCAGCTACATTGAGCAATCCACCAAGGTTATCACTTCCAAAGAACACCGGTCCTATGCGGGTGTAGAAGCCCACATAAAAGTTTTTGTAATTTTCGCTAAGTGTCAATGGCATGCTTAGCTCAAATCCTCTGCTTTCAATACGCGGAACCAAAGACAACATTGAAGTGCTTCTTAAGCCTGTGCTGTTTGCTTTTTTGAGGTTTTGATTGAGGTATGCACCTAAGTAGAAATTCTTGGTCAATCTGAAATCCATTTGAACATTCAAAGCAGTTGGTAAACTGGTATTGAAACCATAAGATTTAGTTGCGCCCATTTTTCCAAAAACTTCTTGACCTATGGTGTCAAATGCGTTTTGTCTGGCATTGTGAAAAGGATCAAGAATGGTAGAAGGAGCTGTTACATTTGTGTTGATGCCTGAACTGTAGGCATATTGTGTGCTGCCTTTACCGTATTTAATGCCACCAACATCATTGAGCGCTAAAGCCAATTTAAAATCATAATCACTTCTTTTGTCGTTTGAATTGCAATTTTTATTGGCGTATTTCAATCTTTTAGAAGTATGCATATAGCTCAATCCCAGATCAAAACCGGCACCTGCTCCTTTAGATTGAAGAGCGAATAGACCATAAGGATCATTGAAAGGAGAGATAACAGATTTGTCGTCGGTATAAGCATATTGAAAATCACCATTGACATTTGCGCTGTTACTGCCAGTACCTGCAATGTTGATGTCATTGCCTTTGAGGTAAGCAGCACCTAAGCCGCGAATGAATTTAACTGTTGCACCTCCATTCAATTGATTGCGCTCATTTTTTGCCAAAATGCCACCCAAAGTAAAACTCAATTCCTGATAAGACTGGATGTTTACGCCAAAACCTCCATTGTTTGAAGCATATTTACCCGAATCCATGCCATTGAAAGCAAGTCGGGCTAGGTCCTCATTGAGTCCGAAGATTTGGAGTCCTGATCTTTGTCTGGTATTGATGGACATGTTCCAGTTTTTTGAAATTGGAAACATGAAGGCAGGTCCCCAGATGTCCTGATTGAAACTGAATTGTTTGGTTTTACCATCCAATGATTCTCTGAGCCAGTCTTTTTGGTAATCTACTTTACCATCCAAAGTTTGGTAGTTGATGCTGTAGGTGTTGTTGGCCCATTGGTTCAATTTAATTGGTGAATTGTACAACAAATAATTGTTGTAAAAATTGACACCACGACCCCAAAAATTGAAATAGTATTTGTATTTAGAGTCGGATATTGAAGCGGCATTGGTATAAATGCCATAGGTACCGGCGTAGTTACCGGAGGTTCTTCCGATCCATTGTTGTGCCTTCAAGCCGCTGAAGCTTAAGATCGACAAAATGAATAAAAATGTTTTTGTAATTCTAATTTGCATAATTCATCTTTTTTATATGATGAGGCTGTTGGCAAAATAACAACCCCTTGTTTTATCGCTAATCAAGTATTGTACCAAAAAATGGACACTCTTGTCATTCCTTCATTTGAGGTTATCTAGGATTTGATTTGAAAAGAACATGAATGTGAAATTTTCTTAAAGATACCATCAACCCAGAATTTACTTTTAAAGTTAAGTTTTAGTGAAAATGTAAATTTGAAACTTTTGAAGGTTTGATAATCAAATAAATGAAGAAAATTACTCAAGTTAAGTGTTTAATGTTTACCTAACACAGGATTAACATCAGTAACAATTTGATTTTTTGACCGTAACAATTTGGTAACATTGTCGACTAAACTTTGCGGCATCATGTTAGGATTAAGTACAGGTATTACCGTTCTGTTCATTTTGTGCGTTTTGGCTGTCTGCATTTTTGAGTTTGCAAATGGTTTTCACGACACAGCCAATGCGGTTGCAACCGTTATCTACACCGGTTCATTGAAACCGACTTACGCGGTTGTTTGGTCAGGATTATGGAACTTCGTTGGATTGTTTCTGAGCGGTTTTTGGGGATATAAAGTCGCAATGGGCATAGTCAATCTTTTACCATTGGGAGATATGATCTCATTAAGTATAGGAGAAAGTGTAAGTTTGGTATTGGGTATGTTGGTTTCGGGAATCGTATGGAACATCGGTACCTGGTATTTTGGAATTCCTTGCAGTTCTTCTCACACATTAATAGGTTCTATTTTGGGTGTTGGTTTGGTTTTCTTCTACTTACACGGTGGTGAAGGTGTAAACTGGGGTAAAGCTACAGACATCGGTCTTTCTTTGTTGGTATCTCCATTGTTTGGTTTTTCAGTAACCATTCTTTTAATGTATATCCTCAGAAGGATGATAAAATCCAAGAAGCAAATTTTTAAGGAACCTGAACCCGGATCCCGACCTCCATTGTGGATCAGAGCGATATTGATCACAACTTGTACCTTGGTGAGCTTTTTTCACGGTAACAACGATGGTCAAAAAGGAATTGGTTTGATGTTGATCATTTTGATCACATTCTTACCGGTTAAGTTTGCACTTAATGAAAATTTTGATGGTGCTAAAACACATGCATCATTGACCAGTATGGAAAATGTACTGAGATCTGAAAATAAAAACGATCTGGTCATTAAAGTTGCCGAAACAAAATCTATGGTTGAGAAATACATAGCGATCAAAGGAGCTCAAGGGGTATCTGAAGATTCTCTGAAGCATAGCATGATTGCTGTAAGAACTTCAATAACAAAACTGAATAAAAGAGTTGGAGCAGATATTAAAAATGCAACATTCTTCGACAATAAAGAAAGTGCAAAAGTGGTTAAGTCTGGATTGTCTCAACTAAAATCTGATATTGAGTATTCTCCAAGATGGGTAACCATCATGATCGCCTTGTGTTTGGGTTTAGGTACAATGATTGGCTGGAAACGTATTGCAGTAACCATTGGAGAAAAAATTGGAAAAAGGCACATGACCTATGCTGAAGGTGCTACTGCTGAGTTAACAGCTGCAGCAACCATAGGTTTGAGTTCAGGATTTGGTTTGCCGGTTTCAACTACCCACGTTTTGTCTTCGGGTGTTGCCGGAGCAATGACAGCTTCAAAAGGGGTGAAGAACTTACAACCTGATACCATAAAAAGTATCGCAATTGCCTGGATATTGACCTTGCCTGTTACCATCATTTTGGCAGGAGGTATCTATTACATCCTACAAATATTCTTGAAATAGCAATCATTAAAACAATAAACTAATTATTAAAAGTGCCCCTTTAAGGGCATTTTTACGCCCTCATATATTAATAAATTATCAATAGAAAGCAAAAACAACATCAATATAAAGTAAATATTAACGACATTAAAACATTAATTAAACGTAAATAAAGCATCTGATGAAACAAATAAAATTCATATTAGTCACTTTAACTGTGTTAGCAGTGGTGAATGCAACTGCTCAAAATCAAAAGCCAAGCACTTCTGTAAAGGCTTCTTTTGGAAAGGGAATAGGTTTCGCCTCAGCAGATAGTAGCTTTACCTTGGCATTGTCCGGGCGTATCCAAAGTATGACAGAAGTAAAGCACGAATTGAATACTGATGTTACAGGAGCTGATTTTTTTGTAAGACGTTGTCGTTTGAATTTTCAAGGTAAAGCATTTCACCCGGCATTTTCATATAGAATACAAATTGGCTTTGCCCAAAGAGATATTACTGCCGATAATTCAGAAGCTCAGAACAATTTGATCATGCGTGATGCCATGTTGTTTTATGAGCCGGCCAAATGGATAAAGTTTGGATTTGGACAAACCAAATTGCCCGGAAATCGACAAAGAATGATTTCATCTGCAAACCTTCAATTGGTTGAGAGATCTATAGTCAATAACAATTTTACAATCGACAGGGATAAAGGAATCTGGATGTACAATCATTTTGAATTGAAGCAAGCAGGTGTGTTGAGAACCATTTTTGCTGTATCCAGCGGTGAAGGCAGAATCAACTCCGATAAAAATGGCGAGTTGTGTTATTCGGGCAGGATTGAATACTTGCCTTTAGGTGCATTTACCAATGGCAATGATTTCATAGAATCTGATCAGGAGAGGGAAAAGAAGCCTAAACTTTCAATTGCAGGTGCTTATAGCTATAATTCAGCATCTTCCAGAACCTTGGGTCAATTGGGAGAATATTTATACAACAACGCTCATGCAAATATTAAGTACTATGGAGGTGATTTGTTGTTCAAATTCAGGGGATTTTCATTTGAAAGTGAATTCTATAATAGAGAAGCAAACAAGGGCATCATCATAAATAAATTGGATTCAACACAAAGTAATTTTGTATTGAGTGGCAGAGCACTTTTGTTGCAATCAGGGTATTTGTTTAAAAACGGAATGGAACTCAGCTTGAGGTATGGCAGAATTGATCCGGCTAATAAATTGAGTTCGAAAGTGAAATTGCAAGAGGAACACGTATTTGGCTTTT
Organism: Bacteroidia bacterium; assembly: GCA_036405075.1. Taxonomy (GTDB): domain Bacteria; phylum Bacteroidota; class Bacteroidia; order NS11-12g; family UBA955; genus JABMMZ01. The sequence continues at coordinate 12,515 of DASWYG010000260.1, forward strand.
CTAAATATTTCAATAAACACAGTCTGAAACTACAAACAGATATCAGCTACATGAAGAATGGTTCAAAAGAAACATTGATTTATCGATTGTCGGGTGTTGTAACCTTTTAATTGTTTAGACCGCTTCATATCGGTATTCATAATTATTGATTTACTTTGCAGCAATGATCATTTCACTCATAGCTGCTCTGGACGAACGCAACGGAATTGGTGCTAAAAATCAATTGCTCTGGCACTTACCAGATGACTTCAAGTGGTTTAAAAAGCACACAATGGGCAAGCCTGTGGTAATGGGCCGCAACACTATGTTGTCTTTAGGAAGGGCTTTGCCCAATCGTTTGAACATTGTACTCTCGTCTAAAAATGAAGATCTGTTGCCAAACTTTGTATACACCAAAGACATTGATTCAGCCATTGAATTGTTACCCGAAGGAACAGATGAATTGATGGTGATAGGAGGAGGGGTATTGTATTCAAATATGCTATCTAAGGCAGATAAACTCATCATTACAAGGGTTCACCACAGTTTTGAAGGTGTAGATACATATTTTCCTAATTGGTCAGCAGAAGAGTGGAAAGAGACTTATAAAGAGCATCATCCAATAGATGAAAAGCACCTCTACAGTTTTGATTTTCTGATTTACGAGCGGGTCTAGAAATGGTAGTTGAGCGAAAGGCAGCGCAATGAGTTTTGAATGATGGTCAGATCGCTGTCGTTGTTGTAAATGTTTGAATTGTGGGTGTTGTAGCGAATGATGGAGATACCTGATTCTGCAGTAATGGATAAGGCTCTGTTGATATGAAATTTGATGCCTACCACTGGAGATACGCCAAAGTAATTCATTTTGAAGCTAAAATCATTGTCGTAATAAGGTTGGAAGTCGCCACTTCCTTTGGTGTGCCCTGAATATGAACCCAGACCAAATACCAGATCAGCCCCTGCAAAGAATTGAAAACGTTTGTTCAGGAATGATTTTTCAAGTCCGAGGCGTGCTTCTGTAAACTGAGATTTTGCATTCATTTCATTGTAGTTCATGGTATCGCGCATAGCGAGACTGAACTTATTGTTGAGTATTGAAATGCTGGATCTAAGAGAGAATTGATTGAAATGGTATTTGTAGTTGAGGCCATTCACATAATTCATTTTATATATGCTGTTGGGCGCATAGAAATTGATGGTTTCTTCCTGCACATTGAATGCATTGATGCCAATTTCGTGGCGTTTAAATGCTTCGCCATCTTTTTTGCCAAATTCACAGGGGCACATTTGGGCATAAGAGAGGCCGGAAATCATGAGGAAAAATAATGTACTGAGTGTTTTCATTTTAACAAATATAGGGTGAAAACGGATTTGTTTCAAAATAATTGCCCGGGAAGGAGATTCGAAAGATGAATATAGAGGCTTAAATATGGTTGATTGCACTTGGATGAAGGCCGAATGGGTTTTATTTATTTCAACAAATTCTCTTTTCTCCAGAGTCTAATGAGAATGCCTAATATGAGTAGAGAAGATCCAAAAGTGACACCTTCTTGGGAAGGCCTACCTCCTTCAAAAATGGAGCTAAGTAAAACTGTGAACCCAAGTCCGATGGTAAGGATGTCGACGAGAATGACATTTTTTAGCAGTTGTTTGATTGAGTTCATAGGGCAGATGTTTGGTCAAATTTAGGGGATAAATTAAATTTAAGGTAAGTTTTTTATTTCAATAATTGGAATGTTATTTTTGATGAAACTTTAAAACTAAAATGAATCAGTACAATCAAGCTTATTTAAATAATCTTATCGAAAATCTTGTAGAGGAAAGTTTGCATCTTGACTATAAGGCTTCTGGTGCTTTAGTAAATCAGGATAATAAAAAAGCAGAAATTTCGAAAGATGTTAGTGCAATGGCTAATTCCGATGGTGGTATCATAATCTATGGAATTAAGGAAGATAAAAATTTGGCGAAGGAAATAGATCCTATTAAACGGAAAGAATTTTCAAAGGAGTGGCTGGAACAAGTAATTCAATCAAAAATTCAGCCTAGAATTGAAGGGATTCATATTTTCCCAATTTCAATTGACGATGAAAGAGTTGTTTATGTTGTTGAAATTCCTAAGAGTAATACAGCCCATCAAGCTGCTGATTACAGATATTACAAAAGATACAACTTTATGTCGATCGCGATGTATGATTATGAAATTCGTGATATCTTAAACAGGGCAAAAAATCCTCAAATTGAACTCGAATTTAAATATAGTGGAACAAAGGATGAATTACAGATTATTGCTTACAATCGAGGTACAGTGTATGCAAAATACTTAAATGTGAAGATTCGGATACCAAAGAAAATTGTTAAATCTCCAGTACATAAACAGATAAACCATGACACAGTGGAAATTTTGGCAAATAATGCTATTCGAGAAATGGTAAACCCTTATGCCACAGTTGCAACCTATTGGCCTACCAGATATGAACCTATATTACCTCAAACTAGATTTGAACTAACTAAAATATCATTACACAATTACCCTTTCGACTATGAAAATATATTAGAGTGGGATATTTTCTGTGATAATGCCAACCCCGTTAGTGGCTCAATTAGGTTGGCTGACTTGCTGAATTCTTAACCTAAATTTACCTCTGGCATTAGTGTTAATTTTTTTTATTTGACAATAATACTACATTTGTTTGATGGGCTCAAAAAAAGTCAATTATTGATACTATCTCTAACAAATACAGTATAATGTCTGAGGGTGGTCAAATTAACAGTTACAAAATTAAAGGAAACATTACCATCTATACAAGCGCGTTTATCTGTTAGGAAAAACCGTTATATAAATGAAGTCATTTTATTAAGTATGTTGTTATAATATCTTGAAATACAATTTCCATAATTAAGGCA
>DASWYG010000261.1:0-5336 GCA_036405075.1 Bacteroidia bacterium
TGCAGGAAGCATGAGTTCGGCAAAATACAAATTGTTCATCAGCGATGTCATGGTAGGAACCAATAGCATTTTGGTAAAAGCCGGCACCTTTAGAGCCTCATACATCAGCTACAATACTTTCAATTTTATGTCTACTGTCAATGAAGATTTTAATGTTCAAAATGAAATGTGGATGGACAATCTGATCTCCAGAAGCACCCTTATTAGTCAGGTTTCGGAAAAACAAAGGAACCAATTTTTTAAATACATCTACAAACAAATTGCCGAATTGAAGCAATACATTTTAGATAATAAATAACCTGTTAAAGGGAAAATAATTTTTTGTTAAGATTCAATTTTAAATACACAGAATAACTGTATTGTATCTGTCCGTACTCAACATCGTAGAAAGGTTCGAATCGGAAGTCAAATGCTGTATTCTGATTCAATTGTTGGGTATACATCAAACGTGTCATCACCATGTGTCGTAACTGTCTGTGTTCGTAATTGTCGTATAAATTGTAATTGTTGTAAATGGCAGTTCCTACCGGAGATTGGTATTCCCTTCCGGCCCAGTAATGCCCCATCAATTCCCAGCCTTTGTATTGAAATGAAAGAGTATGCCATGAAGCAGCTCCGTTCTTATAGGGTTGTGTAATGGTTGGAGAAAAGTCACCACTGCCAAGCCAGTAGTTTTCAGTTCTGACCTTTAATCCTGATTCAAATTGGTAATTCAATTTTAATCCCGCACTGACATTGATTCTTGTGTATATGGGGTTTGGATTAGAGTTTAACTGACCACCTCTGTGTGCCAATGTGCCTTGTAAAGGAAATGACAGGAACCAGCCATTTTTTTTGAGCAAGGTTTTTTCTGATGTAAAGCCGGTTGTAAACCTTTCCTGATTAAACGTCGTGCGATAAGTGGGTTCATTCCATACCAGAAAATTGATGTGCTTCAAAGTTTTTCCTGTATAAATACTTTGTATTCCATTCTCAATTCTGTGGGTGATTGCTCTGTCTATATTGTACATAGGTTCAATAAAACCATAGTTGGTGCTGCCTTGAAGCATGCCAAAATTGTGTCGCCATTTGTGTTTGTATAAGGTTAAACACAATACTGGCTGTACGGCAACAAAACCGGTACTGCCGTAATCTTGTCGGGTTTGAATGCCTGCTTTTAAAACAATGTTTTTATAAACCTGATATTGAAGATTGACTTGCAAAGCCGATCCAAAAAGGGTTTGACCTTTTTCTATGATATCAAAATACTCTGTGTTTCTGAGGTAATTCAAAAGTTCAACCTGTAAGTATACAGACTGAGTGTCTTTGGCATATAAAGAGTCATCTTGTCTGAATATTTTGTTTTCTAGCTGAGCTTTGGCATCAATGCTCGTAAACATCAACACAATAAAAATGCTTTTGAATAAGTATTGAACAGGTTTCATGAATTAAATTTCAAATCTAACAATTTGGAACGATTATTGAATTTTGTGATGAAAAATAGTCTAGATATGTTGATGGGATTTAAAAGAAGCAAAGTTTTACTGCCCGTATTGGCAGCCATGACCATTACCGTCAGTGCTTTTACTTTTATTCAAACCGACAAAACCGCAGAAACTCAACCGGCAGATGAAAATTTTGTCTACCGCAAAATGAGCAACGGTGCATTTTCTTTCAATGAAAAACTTGAGTACAGGGTACATTACGGCGTCATCAATGCCGCAACTGTTAGCATGGAAGTTGGACCAGCTTTGGTTGATAAAAATGAAAGAAAATGTTATGACATCAAAGCCGAAGGTAAAACTCTAAAATCGTTTGACTGGGCATATAAAGTCAGAGACCGTTTTCAATCTTTTATTGATCAGGAAGCTTTGGCACCGATCACATACAACAAGAATGTTCAGGAAGACAAATACACAGATAACGATTACGTTTCGTTCAAACACAACAAAAAGAAACTTTATGGTGTAAAAGGTGTTTTAGACATGCCGGTATACACCCACGACATCATATCTGCACTCTATTATGTCAGAAACATCGACTTCAGTAAAGCCAAGAATGGTGATAAATTTCCAATAGATGTTTACCTCGATAACAAAATCTATAATTTAGGCTTCAAATACGCCGGTAAAGAAACCATTTCTACAGATATCGGGAAAGTGAAATGCTTAAAATTCATACCAATATTGGTTGTAGACAGAGTATTTAAAGATCAAGATGACATGACCGTTTGGGTCAGTGATGATGACAATAAAATTCCAATCAGAGTAAAAGCCAAAATCATGGTAGGTTCAGTAAAAGTGGACATCACTTCATACAGCAACCTCAAGAATGAATTCAAGGCTTTGGTAAAAAAATAGTCAATCAGTTGAACGAAAAAGTGGTGCCTTCTTTGCCGTCTTTCAATTCTACACCTAAGGCTCCCAAACGTTTTCTAATGTCATCAGACAAGGTATAATTTTTATCTGCTTTGGCTTGATTCCTCATCTCAATCATCATTTCAACCAGACCCTTTAGCTTGTCGCTGTTGTTTTCAGCTTCTTCTGTAAATCCTAATACGTCAATGACGAATGTCTTAAAAGCAGATTTAAGTTTATCCAGCTCTGCTGCATCCATAGACTGTTGACCCGAAGCGACAGTATTGATCAAAGTCACCATTTCAAAAAGTTTTGCTATTAAGATTGGTGTGTTCAGGTCTTCATCCAAAGCTTCATAGCATTTTTCAATCATGAGGTCAATATCAAGCCCTGAGCTAGTGCCGGGCTTAATGCCGTTGAGGGTTTCAAGTGCTGTCATCAAACGACTCAAACCTTTTTCGGATGCCTGTAATGCAGTGTTGCTGAAATCCAAAGTGCCTCTGTAGTGAGCTTGCAGAACGAAGAATCTCAGAGTCATTGGAGAATATGCTTTTTCCAGTAAAGGATTTTTTCCGGTAAAGAATTCTTCAATGGAAATACCGTTGTTCAGTGATTTGGCCATTTTCTGACCATTTACTGTGATCATGTTGTGGTGTATCCAATAGTTAGCAGGCTGATGACCGCTGCATGCTACCGATTGGGCAATTTCCGATTCATGATGGGGAAACAGCAAATCCATTCCACCGCCATGTATATCAAAAGTTTCTCCGAGATATTTTCTACTCATGGCCGAGCACTCAATGTGCCAACCCGGGAATCCTTTGCTCCAGGGACTGTTCCATTTCATGATGTGTTCTGGTCCTGCCTTTTTCCAAAGTGCGAAATCATTGGCATTTCTTTTTTCATCCTGACCTTCCAATTCTCTGGCTTCATTGCCTGCGCCTGCGATCAGATCGTCTAAAACTCTACCCGAAAGTTTGCCGTAATCGTTGGTTTTGCTGTAATTGATGACATCAAAATACACCGAACCATTGGATTCATAAGCAAATCCGTTGTCAATTATGGCCTGTATCATTTCGATTTGTTCGATGATGTGTCCAGTAGCTCTTGGTTCTATTGAAGCAGGCAAAGTGTTCAAAGCTCTGAGCATGTCATGATAACTGTCTGTATAGAATTGAGCAATTTCCATAGGTTCCAGACTTTCAACTTTTGCTTTTTTGGCGATTTTATCTTCACCTTCGTCGGCATCACCAACCAGGTGACCAACGTCGGTAATGTTGCGTACAAAACGGACCTTAAAACCTTTTAAATTCAAATATCTGTGGAGAACATCAAAAACCACAGGGCCTCTGGCATGGCCCAAATGGGGGTGACCATACACTGTAGGACCGCAGATGTAAATGCCGACAAAAGGATTGCTGATGGGCTTAAATACAACGGTTTCACGTCGGTAGGTGTCATACAGTTTAAGGTCGCTCATATCAAATTAAAGTTTGCAAAATTAATATAAAAAAAACCTATTTTTGTAAGCTTATAAAATTTATGCTACGTTATATGAAACGTTTTGTTTTGTTCATTTTCCTTTCTGGTTTCACCACCATTCTATTTGCCGGAAAACAACCAAAAGACACTGCACTTTTTACTTACGGTAACAAAAAAGTGACCACTAGGGAGTTTTACAGAGGATTTACCAAAAATAAACACAAAGATTCTGTTACCAGACCACAAGAAATTGATGATTATCTGGAATTGTACAAGAAATTCAGGTTGAAAGTACAAGATGCTTATGACATGGGTTTGGATACCACTGAGGATTTTAAAAGTGAACTTTCCAATTACCGCAAACAGATCGCTAAGCAATTCTTGATGGATACCGCTGTCAATGAACAGTTGGTTCAGGAAGCTTATCAAAGGTTGAAGTACGATTTGAAAGCCAGTCATATTCTTGTATTTGCCAGACCAGATGCTTCACCGGAAGACACTTTGAAAGCCTTTCAAAAAATAATGAGGATTAAGGAGCAAATAGACAGTGGCAAAATAAGTTTTGAAAATGCTGCACTTCAATTCAGCGAAGATCCTTCGGCCGGAGACAATCAAGGTAACCTTGGATATTTCACGGCATTCCAAATGATCTATGAATTTGAATCCAATGCCTATAACACCGAATTGAATAAAGTTTCAAAAGTATTCAGAACTGAGTTTGGCTACCACATCCTGAAAGTTTATGACAAAAGGCCTAGTATGGGTGAAATCACAGTCAGACAAATCAAGATTGAGATGAATCCAAACCCTAGCAAAGAGGAAGTTGAAGAGTCACAGGCAAAAATCAATGAAGTTTACAAAAAACTTCAAAGAGGTGAAAAATTTGTTACCATGGTTCATCAATATTCTGAAGATGCTTCAAGTGTATTGAAAAATGGTGAGATCAATCCTTTCACAATGACCACTACCCGTTACCCTGAAAATTTCAGAAACACTGCTTTCAGTTTAAAAAATGATAATGATTTCTCCGAACCCATTCAAACAGCCCAAGGATTCTATATTTTACAGAGAGTGAGTTTGAAACCACTTGAACCGATCAATAAAATGAGAGGTCAATTGTTGACCAAAATTTCAAGAGACAGCAGACAATACAGAAACACTTTGGCTGTATACGAGAAAGCAAAGAAAATTTACAAATTCACTGAAAATAAGAAATATCCTGGTTTGTTGAAACCTTATTTTGATTCTTCCGTATTAGCCGGAATGTTCTATGCAGATTCAGCTGCTCTGAAAAATCCTAAATTGAAAAACATGCCTTTGTTTAGCATGAAAGCAGTTAAAAAGGTATACACCCTCAATGATTTTGCAAATTGGTTGTCAGAGGTTCAAAAACCATCAGAATCAAGAGCTTTGAGTTCTATTGTCAATCATTATTATGAAGCTTATAGAATCCAAACGGTAATGGACTATTACGAAATGGATCTGGAAAATACCAGTGAGAAATTTGCAATGCTCTAC
>DASWYG010000262.1:0-5014 GCA_036405075.1 Bacteroidia bacterium
GATCTGGCTGATTTAAAAATTAAAAAATACAGCAAAGACCAGAAACTGTTATTGGAAAGTGCTCCATTCAATACATTTCTTAGTGGTGATATTTCACCAACTCAAATTCTCGACAACAACAACAACCTTTATTTGCTCAACAACAATAAGATTCTTGAGTTTGATATCTTTGCCAATTACAACACGGTAAAATTCAGTGACACATTACAATCGTTTCAGAACATCAACGGGCGCTTTGTGTATTACAGAAACAATAAGCTGTTTGTGTATCAGCCCAAAACATTTACTTTAAAGACAATTGACTACATTTTTCCTGAAAATTGCAGAAATGCAAGGATTGAAAAAGGTACTTTGTACATTTTAACTGACGAATTCGTAATTTTGTCGGCTTATTCAATCGAATAACACATTAATTTCGAAATGCTAGACAAACTGGAGGCCATAGAAGCCCGATACAAAGAAGTTGAATTGCTGCTCAGCAGTGCCGATACCATGTCGGACATGAGAAGGTTTAAGCAACTTAACAAAGAATACAGTGATCTCAAAGAAATTGTAGATGCTACAATTGAATACCGCAACATCCTCAACAATTATAAGCAAGCCAAAGAATTGCTGGGTACTGAGAAAGATCCGGAAATGAGGGAAATGGCAAAAGCTGAAATGGATGAGATGGAAGAAAAGATTGGTCCTTTGGAGGAAAAAATAAGGATCATGATGATTCCCAAAGACCCAGAAGACGCCAAAAATGCCATCATTGAGATAAGAGCCGGCACTGGTGGTGATGAAGCGAGTTTATTTGCAGGTGATCTGATGAAAATGTATATGCGATACTGCGAAAACAAAGGATGGAAGGTGGAGATAATGGACGAGAATGAAGGCACTGCAGGTGGTTACAAAGAAGTCATCCTAGAAGTAAGTGGCAACAATGTTTATGGTGATCTAAAGTATGAAAGTGGTGTGCACAGGGTTCAAAGGGTACCTAAGACTGAAAGTCAGGGCCGCGTGCATACATCAGCTGCTACAGTTGCAGTTTTACCTGAAGCTGAAGATGTGGATGTTCAATTGAATCCTGCTGACATTGAAATGCAAACCAGCCGAAGTGGCGGTGCCGGCGGACAAAACGTCAACAAAGTTGAATCTAAAGTACAATTGACCCATAAACCTAGTGGTATTGTGGTAGTGTGCCAAGTAGAGAGAACACAGATTGGCAACCGCGAGAGAGCGATGCAAATGCTAAGGACCAAGTTGTATGAAAAAGCTTTGGAAGAGCACAATTCTAAAATAGCCAGTGCCAGAAAGACTTTGGTATCAAGTGGTGACAGAAGCGCTAAAATAAGGACTTATAATTTTCCTCAGAGCCGCATTACCGACCATCGTATCAATATGACTGTTTATGCTTTGGACACGTTCCTCAACGGCGACATCCAAGAGATGATAGATGCGCTCAAAATGGCAGAGAATGCCGAGAGGATGAAAGAAGGAACTACGGTTTAATTAAACACCGGCAGGACCTTGTTTTATCCCTTCACCGTCTTTGCGTATGGGTTTCTCCATACCTTTTCTACGGCTACGTACTTTAGGATATTTTTTTTCTGTGTTCATGTTATAAATGTGTAACAACTAAAAGTAAACAATTATTGTGCCCCTTTTAAATACTTAGACGCAAAAATTGGCAAAACGTTTCAGTGTCATTTCAATTTTCGACAAATATGAAGATTTTGTGACAGATAATTTTCCTAAACTTTTGTTAACAATGCAATCGTTGTTAAAATTAATAAACTGATCAATAGATGAAAACACCTGTATTTACAGGACTCTTGATCACTTTCAAGGATGGTTCTATTTTAATGGACAAGTAAAAATACTTAGTCAACTCAATAGACAAAATTGATCTGTATCATATAAAAATCGATGCCTGTTTTAGTCTTAAAGTCGGAATTCAAATGGAACGATTTCCGTTTTTAGAGCTTTCTAGAACCCTATCTTATCCCGAATAATATAAAGCGGTCTTTGTTTGATTTCACCATAGATCCTACCCACATATTCTCCTATAATACCAAGCACCAACAGGATGATACCGCCAATTAGCAAAACAGAGATCATAAGCAGTGTCCAACCTTCAACAAAATTGTCGGTAAACAAACGCATATAAAGTGAATATAAGATACCAAAAAACGCGAACACAGAAGTAATGAAACCAACTATGGTAGCAACTTTCAGAGGGGTATTTGAAAATGAGAGGATGGCATCACTTGCCAGTCTAATCATTTTTTTAAGTGGATATTTTGTAGTGCCTGCAAATCTACTGTCTCTGTCATATTCTACAAAGGTTTGTTTGAAACCAATCCACGCTACCATGCCTCTTACGAATCTGTAGGTTTCGCGCATTTGAAGAAATTGGTCCAACGCTTTTCGATCCATTAACCTAAAGTCGCCTGTATCCAAAGGGATATCAACATCGCTCATACGATTGATGAATCTATAAAAGTATTTAGCGGTGATGAGTTTAAAGGCACTCTCTCCTGCCCTTTCCTTTCTTTTTCCATAGATCACATCAAAACCTTCTTCCCATCTGGCGATCATTTCATGAATTATAGCAGGCGGGTCCTGCAAATCGGCGTCGATAACAACCGCTGCGTCTCCTTTACAGTTGTCTAAACCGGCTGTAATGGCTATCTGATGCCCAAAATTTCGCGCAAAATTGATGCCTTTCACTTTACTGTCGCTTGCAACTGCAGCTTGAATCAAAGAAAGGGTGTTGTCCTTACTGCCATCGTTTACAAAAATCAATTCATAATCGTAACGACTTTTGTCCAGTCCCTGCATCGTTTCATTCAAACGGCGATAAGATTCGGCAAACACTTCTTGCTCATTGTAACACGGAACGACTATGGATATAAGTTTCATTTGTACCTATTGAATTAATATCGATTACAACGGAATGTTACCGTGTTTCTTTCTTGGCAAATTCTTCACTTTGTTTTCAAGCATAGAGAAGGCAGAGATCAATCTTGTTCTGGTTTCCTCTGGCATGATCACATCATCGATGAAACCTCTTTCTGCAGCCCTGTATGGATTTGCAAATATTTCAGCATACTCTGCTTCTTTTTCTTTCCAAGCTGCATCAGGATCATTTGCACCACTGATTTCTTTCTTAAAGATGATTTCAGCAGCTCCTTTGGCACCCATCACGGCTATCTCAGCACTTGGCCAAGCAAAATTCATATCTGCGCCTATGTGTTTACTGTTCATCACATCATAAGCTCCGCCATAAGCCTTACGCGTAATCACAGTGATCCTTGGCACTGTCGCTTCACTGAAAGCATATAAAAGTTTAGCACCATTGGTGATGATGGCATTCCATTCCTGATCTGTACCAGGCAAAAATCCCGGAACATCTTCTAATACCAATAAAGGCACATTGAAAGCATCACAAAAACGAACAAATCTGGCTCCTTTTGTAGATGAATGCACATCCAATACCCCTGCCAATGAACTTGGATTATTGGCAACTATACCAATGCTTCTACCGGCCAATCGGGCAAATCCAACCACTATATTTTCAGCAAAGTTCTTATGAACTTCAAAGAAACTGTCTTCATCCACCAATCCTTCGATCACTTCACGCATATCATAAGGTTGATTTGGATTTTCAGGCACTATGTTCTTCAATTGCTCACGACTCTCATTTGCTGTTTGGTAGGGTAAACCGGGAGCTTTCTCCTCACAATTTTGAGGTATATAAGTCATCAATTTTTTGATGTTGCTCAATGCATCGATTTCATTACTCCATGAGAAATGTGCCACTCCTGATTTCGAAGAATGCACAGAAGCACCTCCAAGTTGCTCACTGCTGACTTCCTCATTGGTAACGGTTTTAACCACATTGGGACCGGTAACAAACATATAACTGGTATTTTCAACCATACCTATAAAATCTGTTATTGCCGGCGAGTAAACTGCACCACCGGCACATGGACCCATGATAGCAGAAATTTGTGGTATGACCCCACTGGCAATGGTATTTCTGTAAAATATATCGGCATAACCACCCAAAGAAACAACACCTTCTTGAATACGTGCACCACCTGAATCGTTCAAACCAATCACAGGAGCACCATTCTGAATGGCCAAATCCATGACTTTACATATTTTCTCAGCATGTGTTTCACTGAGTGAACCACCAAAAACTGTAAAATCCTGAGAGAATACGTACACCAAACGTCCATTGATTGTACCATAACCGGTAACTACTCCATCGCCCAAAAACTTCTGTTTTTGCATACCAAAATCATTGCTTCTGTGTGTTACAAAAGCACCGATTTCGTTGAAGCTATTCTCATCCAATAAAAAATGTATGCGCTCTCTGGCTGTTAATTTACCTTTAGCATGTTGAGATTTAATTCTGTCTTCTCCACCGCCTAGCAACGATTCGCCGCGTTTTTGTTCTAGCAATTCCCTTTTGTTCATTTGTTTTTGAGTTTGAGTACCCATATAATTTGACCTTGCAAATTAAAGTCTTTTTCTAAATTTAAACCTTGAATTTTAAAAAGTTTATTTCCCCTATTTCCAATGAAATTCCGCTTCTGCCGACACCAATGTCGCTTGGCAATGCAAAAGTGATTTTGCCCGACTTATTTTTCTTGTCTTTGATCAGGTATTTGCTCATTGCATTAAACTCTGATTCATCGATCAAATCAGTTGGTACTTTAGAATCAATCAAATCAATTATCCTCTTGCTGATGTGACCTGAAATTAGGCCAAGTTGAACAGACAAACTCAGTTCGGCTTTCATTCCGGCAGCAACAGCAAAACCATGCAAAACAGGCCTTTTTGTTTCTAATCTATAAGATTCAAAAGCATGACCAATGGTGTGACCAAAATTCAATTTTTGCCTCTCACCTTTGTCATGAAAATCAGATTCAGTGATTCGGTTCTTCAATTCAGCACATGCTTTAATCACTTCTTTCAGGCTCAATGAATTTTGTTCTATCTCATTGAACAATTCCGCATC
>DASWYG010000263.1:0-3461 GCA_036405075.1 Bacteroidia bacterium
TGCCCGTACTTTTAAATATTTACAGGACGCTTTGTCTGCTTTTACTTTCAGTATAAATTCCATTCTGGTACTGTTCATCATCGTGTCTGCAATTTCACAATTGACAATTCCCAATGAAGTATAATTCACACTATCGCTTGACCCAAATACTTCGACCCATTTTGGAAACAAAATCCATGAGCGTGTATCTTGAAGAAAACCTATTTTAACTGAATCGATGACACTTTCTTTCTTCATGTCTACTACAGCTTCAAAATCCTGAGATTGGTAACCTTGCCATCTACCTTTGCGCCAATCAGCATCGCCTTTCAATCCATCAACCAGAGCCAAAGGACCACCTCCGGTGTATTGTTTGTTGTATTTGCTCATCAAACTGACACTGAAATTATTGGGCTTTTTCATGAAGTAGGCAGAGCTTACCGAACCGTTCATGGAAGCGAACAAAGGTGTACTTTTTTTAATGACAAAACTGTTGTGATACTCTTTCCATTCACTGAAAGGTAGATTTCTGTCGAATGAATATTTCATAAAAACTCCGGGAATTTCTTTGACTTCATTTTTAAATTTGATTTTAGGTAATACCAGTTCTACCAATAATGAATCTTCAAATATTTGCTTTTCAGCTACAATCAATGGTGCATAACCTGAATTGATTTGATTTTCAATCCCAACTAACTGTGGTTCGTGATATACCTTTTTCAATGGCAAATTGATGATTCCGGTGTCTAATTTATAAACGTAACCCATGGTTTCTAAAATGTCCGAAGGTTGTATTTGATTGTTCTTTCGTATCCATACAGACTTGCTTTCACCGGTTTGAATTTGAACGCTGTCAAATAGCATGAACCCTTCTTTGTAATAATTTGTCGAAGGATTTATTGGATACAAACCCATGGCACTGAAAACATACCAGGCGCTCATCTGACCGCAATCCTCATTACCACTCAATCCATCAGGTGTTGGATGGTAAAAATCAGCACAGATCTTACTGATATATTTTTGTGCAGAATCTCTGTTTTTATAAAGGTATGCAACGTGATGACTGGGTTCATTGCCATGAGCATATTGGCCGATCAAACCTGTGATGTCTGCTTGTTCTCGACCTGTTGTTCGAGGATCACTGTTGAACAAACTTGTCAGCTTGGCATCATCTGTCACTCTATATAGATCGTGTTGCACTGCAAATGCATATTGCCAGGCATTTGCTTCTGTGAAATGATTGTTGACTTGCCTTGGGTCATAATCTTTGATTTTATTGCCATTTTCTCGTGGCACCATCATTCCGCTTTCAAAATCATAAAGGTTGATCCAGGCATAAGCATAACGCTCTAAAATGGCAGGATTGACTTTTGAACTTCTTTTGTTCAATATCCTGCTGATGATGTATGCACAGTGCATATTGAAACTGTATTCCAATGTTTTTGACACGCTCTCACTTTCGTCTTCTACAGACAAAAAGCCATTCATTCTGAGTCGATCCAATCCATGTCTGTTGCTCAACACTTCAGCTTCAACAGCAGGCCATAAACTATCGAGTTCAGCTTTGTTGATGACACCATTCATATAGGCGTTGCAAATGACACTGACACTGTGAAAACCAATCATGCAATCGGTTTCATTGCCCCACAATTCCCACATCGGCAACCTACCGCTTTGTTGGAATTGGGCTTTGAATGTCATCATAAAATCATGCGAACGTTTTTTGTCTATCACATTGAGCAGAGGATGTTGTGCTCTGTATGTATCCCAGAGAGAAAACACTGTATAATAATTGAAACCTTCTGCTTTATGTATCTTACCGTCTCTGCCCCTGTATCGGCCATCCACATCGTTCATCACATTGGGATGTATCATACAATGATAAAGTGCTGTATAAAAGTTTTTCTTTACTTTTTCTGTGCCACCAAATGCTTTGATTCTGCTCAATTCCTTGTTCCATTCTGCATTGGCATTTGCTTTCATTTTGTTGAAGTCCCAATTGGGAGATTCTTGTTTTAGATTCGATGCTGCACCAGCCTCATCAGCACTTGAGATTCCGGTTTTTACCAGCAATTGAGCACCTTTTTTTACTTGAAATTCAAGGATCAATCGCAATTCACCTCTTTCATCTTTGAAAACAAATGAATTGGATGGTGTGGTATTGACTTCAAACTGATAGTATAAAAGTTGATCCTTTGCCCAAGCTTCTGATCGCCTGAATCCATTGAAAGTTGTAGCGTTTACTTGATAGATCTTACCTTTAAGCAATTTGTCACGGTGTCTTAGATCCAAAGACAGCCACACTTTACCGGCTTTGGGGAAGGTGTATTTTTGCCAACCTGTTCTGAGACTGGAGGTCAATTCAACTTGTATGCCTGAGTTCAATTTAACCGAATAAAAACCCGGGCTTGCTTTTTCATTTTTATGATTGAATTTTTCGCTGAAATTTTGATTCAAGTCGGGTTGTTTACCATTGGCGTATTGCACCATAAAACCGACATCGCCATAGTCGCTGCAACCTGTTCCACTGAGATGGGTATGAGAAAAAGCGTGAATCACCGAATCGCTGTAATGATAGCCGCTACAACCATCCCATGATCCATCAACCCTGGTGTCGGGGCTCAATTGCACCATTGCAAATGGCAAAGTTGCGCCGGGAAACGTATGACCATGACCGCCAGTGCCCACGAAGGGATTAACGAATTGGGTGTAGTTGTTTTGGGCTGATGCTTTTGATATCAGGAGGATAATCAAAAGTTGAATCAAATTTTTCATCCATTCGAAAATAGAGAATATTTAAAAACTTTATAGAAAACGTTTAAATTCATACAATCGAAACATCGTTCCAAATTGTATCAATCGATTCCATTGTTTTTCAAATACTCCATTTATCCTGTACCCTGCACCCATATTCAAAAACAATTTGAATTTACCAATTTCGTAATTGAAACTTGAAAACAAGTCCATTTCTGTATATTTATTTTGCAATCTCTGCCTGAATTCTGCACCAACTGAAAATTTAAACCCTTTGTCATTGCCAATGATATTGAGGTTACTTCCATTTCTCCAATACTGAAGAGGTGATAAAAATTGAATAGGCATAGAGAACAGATTTACTTTGAAATTTGCTCTATACCCTGTATTCAATTCTCCATCGATAGTACCTAAGAGGCTGTAATTACAGATGACCCCGTTATACAAATATCCAATTCCGGCATAATATTGATCGAGGTTTGATAATCTATTATTACCAACTTCTAATACAATCTGATTTTTTATATCTGTCGAAAAGCCGCCGCATCTACCTCTACCATAACCGCGCATTCCACAACAGGGCAATTCTCTGGTAATTGAACTAAAATTAAAATTACCCATTCTTAATTTTGTGTATCGGTACTCAGGTGTTCTCTTTTTTGTATACCAATTCAAGCGTTGGTGAGAAAATCCATCGAAGTAAACAATGGAAGAGTCAAAAAACAAGG
>DASWYG010000264.1:0-20373 GCA_036405075.1 Bacteroidia bacterium
ACTGATCCGGAAGGCAATATGTTGTTCAATTCGAATGCTGCTGAACTTGAACACACTGTATCTGGTACATTGATCTGAATCAATGGCAAACCATTTACCAATATCTCTGTACTGTCTGATACAGGACATCCGCTTGAAGTATCTGTCAATTTAACCAAGAACTGTCCTGGGCCAAAGGTTGGATCAAACAAATTAATCGGTTTAATTGAGTTAAGAATTTTATTGGCGATGGTCGGATTGTTCATGTTTCTGGAACCGGACACTTCAACAGTGGTCCATCTTCCGTCTAAGAACCTTTTACCGGTATTTCTGTCGCGTGCAAAACTATCCAAAGAAAGCAATGGGTTATTGATACATTGTTTAGGAATAGCACTGAATTGTATTTCAGGTAATCTCACAACGGTAACAGTAGTGGTATCACAAGTCTGACAACCGGTCAATGCGTCTTTAAAGCAGTATTCGACTTGGTATTCGCCAGTTTTTTCATTTTCACCTTCCTGACCCGGATCCATCTTAAATGTTGTAGGAACAGTTGAGTAGTCTTCCCAAACTATAGAGGTTGCATCTACACCAGAGCCATTAGGCACTTCTATGCAACGGAAGGATTGAATACCTCCTACTTTACTGAATGGTTTTAGTACCAATTTATCAAGGGTAATCAAACCAGCTTTTTGGCAGAATGTACCTTCTTTCAATTCTACAACCGGATTAGGGTTCAAACGAACTGGTTTACATTCTTTGTTGTAGCAACCTTTATAATCTCTGTATTCATAACAGATGGTATCTCTAAGACCAGCTTTTGGCACTTGGTCATTGGTGATAAATTTAGGGAAATCGTAAACATAAGTGTTGACTCCAACAGGTCCACCGGTTATCCAGCTTGGTTTTCTAAATTGTTGGTAATACCTCACATCTTCTTGTTTCACTGATTTATCACCTGAATATGCTGTTGCAATGGTATTTAAAGTTAAGTTAACAGCACCATCTGCATAACAACGAGGAGGTAATCCTTTGAATACAAATGTAGGTAGGGCATTGACTGACAAATTGAAAGTGTCTCTGTCTTCACATGTAGTTCCCTGTTGATTCACTTTTAAGTACATTTCATATTGACGGGCAGCCATAGAAGTGATTTTGACATTGAATGAACTGTCGGTAGCCATAGTTGCGCCAGTATTGAGGTCTTTCCAAACGATGTTTCTTGAATAGCCTGTTGGACTTCTTCTACCTTTTACTTTAAGTGTATCCTGGATACAAATTTCTTTATCCGGTTTAGCAATAGCGATAACTGTATCGTTAACAAACAACTCCATAGTATCGCTGGTGTTACAACCCAATTTGTCAATGACTTTAGCGATGTATTTACCTGCAATGTTGACAGTGATCTTTCTGGTACTATCACCGTTTGGTTGCCAGTAATACCTCATGGTATCATCGTTTTGGGCATCCAATTCAATTGATTCATAAGTACAGATTCGTCTGTCCGGACCGATGTTAACAAGTGGATTTGGTTGGTATCTTACAAGAATGGTATCTGAATCTATACATTTGTTTTTGTCGGTAAGTTTCAAAACCAATCTGGTTGTAGCGGTTGGTTTAACCAAAGTGTATTTGCTCAGAGTATCTTTAGGATTAAATGTCCCTACAGGTACTTCCCATTTGTATTTATAACTTGGAACACCGTTGGCAATTTTAGGTTCAATATCAAGACTGAATCCGGCACACACGAAAGTATCTTTACCGAATGCTAATTCTACATCAAGCACCGGAGGAATCACTACTGTATCGGTGTAGATCGAAGGACAGTTGAATTGAGAGTTATTGACGAAGTGTTCAATGATGTATTTGCCACCGCGTTTAAATTTGAAACTGTCTTTTTTGTTGTATGACATATAGTATGGCACACCACTGTTTGTACTGTCTCTTATGGTAAACTGATAAATATAGTTAGATGATTTTTGACTGACAGTATCACTTGGGAAGGCAGTCCATCTAAGCCAGCCGCAATCCAAAAGATCATATCTTCTTGTATCACGTGCTTTAGGTTTAACTGTAACGTTGTAACCTCTGTTAGCAGAAGCTGGTCTAGGGCAGTTATCGTCTTTTGCAGTAGCAGTAAAAGTATAAGCATTCGGACGGGCATCACCAATTTTGGTCAACCAGCAGAATTCGGCTTCTTTTTCACGGGCAGTTGGGTCAACAATGGTAAAGGTTGCACCTATAATACCGTAATTCCAAGTAAGAGAAACTGTATCTAAACGGGTTTGCTTAGGTAAGAATGGATCGTCTTTGGTTCCAACTTTGAAACAAAGTTTGTTACCTTCACAGATAGAGTATTTGTTACTACCTGAGAAATAAGGAGGGTTGTTATCAGGACATTGTTTAACAACGATCTGCATATCCCTTCTTGTGAAACCGATTTTCTTCCATTTTCTAAGTGAATCCAAGCGCCACTCAGTAATTTGAATTACAATGATACCTACCTCATCACATTTGGTTGGAGTAAAAATGATATCACCGGTTTCTCTATCGAAGTAGAATCCTCTTGGAGGTTTAGCATTTGGAAGAGCACGGCAATTGATTACACCAGGATTTGGCGGGCAATATGGGGTCATTGGAATGGAGCTGTTGAAGCTACCGGTATAGGTTTCGTTAGAACTATTAGCGTTGAGTGGGGTAGACAAATCATAAGACAAACTGTCGCCGTCTATAACTTCTCTTACACCGTTGTTGTATGTGAATGGTTGGTTACAGCAAATGTAAGCTACCGGAGGGATAGACAATTGTGGAGAGGTGTTACATTTGTTACCGATGTTACAAATGTTGATCATCGCATCAGTATAGAAGTTACCCGGACTGATGGTGGTGATGGCGCCGTTACGGCAACATTGTTCCACTTTGATCATAACTTCGCAGCATCCGTTGTCTTTAAAAGCTTTAAACGGACTGACATTGAAGTCTACTATGGCTTCAAATACGTGCTCTTCAATACCTTCGCCGGCTGTTTGGTTTTGAGGATTGCAAGGAGCAGTACCACCAGTACAGGTAGGTGTGAGGTCATTAATAGCAGTTCTGGTGTAATTAACGCTAGAGGTTAAGCTACCATTGTCTTTACAGAATACGCTGATGTCAGGACTGTTGAAAGGAATACCTCTACAATCCCTGTAAACTTTAATGACAAGTTTGTACTTACCCGGCGAAATGCACTCGTAGGCAATATCACCACCCATCATGTGTGATGCTCTTGCCTCGCCAATTCCTAGGAATAGGACCAGAATGAGTAATATTTTGTAAAATTTATCCATATGTTGTTGATTGCGATTTATTGATTGATTATAATGCGTTGATGTTCTATTGTGTTTAATGTTTTGATTTCCATAATATACATACCCGCAGAAAAATCATTTGGTAATATAATACTATTATCGGAAATATCAAAATTTTTGAGTTCGATTCTTATACCTGAATTACTGATTAAGGTCAGACTGGTTATACTTTCTGTTACTCCTGTTATCATCAATTTATCCCCGACTTTTACAGGATTGGGATATAGAGTAGTTGACTGCATTTTGTTTCGACGAATGTCATCGATTTTGAGAAGTTTTCTAGTATTTAAAGCTCCCCTCAAAGTTAAACATTTTTCGGAGATTTGTTGAATATTAAATGAATTTTCTTTAACAACAAAATAAACGACATCAAAATTAGCCGCTTCTCCCCTTTTCAAACTTATGGAGTCAAAATTGAGTACTCCAAATCTTTTTCCAGGTTGGTACCTGTCATTGTCACTCCACATAATTCCACCTTGTGAAGCATCAGTATTGTATGGATAAACAAATTTGGTGTTGCTGCCGCTTGCATCAACCCCATTTCCGCCATATTTCATAGGTTGCCCATTCTTCCAAGTACCTCTCATCAATCTCACATAATGGGTATCTTTTGTAGGCATACCGTTAACCGGATCCGAGGTATTCTCGAAATATATGCTAGAAGATATCCTTTTATTAACGGCCATACAACTCAAAGACACCAGTTGATTTGAAAACGTTGCTTCACTTGTATCATTAATTGCAAATAAGGTTTGATTGACCACATCTGTGCCCAAATATTCATTTACCTGATTGCCGATTTTAAAATTAATAACCGCTGACAATCTAAAATTATTGTAATTTCTATTCGAACGATTGAAAACTGAATACCTCACCAAAACACAGGTTCCCAAGCTTGAATCAGGAGTATCAAACCCCATCATTTGGGTATGCAACTCCACGCCCAATGGCAACGAATTGCTTTGTGCGTGGGTCGAATACCTGTCATTGGATATGCCAAAAACGGTTTCATCGGAAAGCAGGTAAGGAAAATCTCCATTTGAAGGATTGTAAATTTTGTCATTCACTTCATTGTCTACGAATGGTGCTAATACTTCTGCGTAGGGAGTACCCAAACTTCCTGGCCATGCGGAAATTCCCGCTGTTGGGGTGTATCCATTATCGTTGTAATGTGCTCGGTGGTATTTCACCTCAGCAACACTTGTTTTATACGTTTTGTTCCAATTACTTGGATTGGCTGAAATTTCAGTATAAGGTTGCAATGGTCCCGGCCAAAATTCACTTTTAGTTCCTAAAACATCGTGAACTGCCAAACGGATATTGCCACTTGAGTCATTTGCAGACATCCAAACACCACAGCGTTCGGCAAATGAAAAGCCATTCAGATCACTGATTCCTGAGCTGTTTGCGCTGTCACTTATCATGCAATTGGCGTCAAGTCTTACTTTCATACTTTTATTGACTATGACGTTGCTTGGTGTTTGTCCTAAGACAAACAGAGGAATGAGGGTCGATATGTACAGCAATTGTTTGATCAAAACACTGTGTATCTGATTCCGGTACTCAACCCGAAGTTGAACACTCTTTCATTGAAAGTATTGCCGGTTTTAGCACCTTTAATACCCATTGTTTGAATACTTGGTTCAAGGAACCATCTGAATTGATTGCTCAACTTTACAGCACCCATGATGCTTAAGCCAGCACCAACATTAAAAAATCCACCTTTTGAAACTACATTCATTTGTTCAGATGTATTGCTCCAAATGTTGATATCAGACTTTTTGAAATAGTTGATATTCACCGAGCCATTCAATGCAAAATCAAATGAACGGTAGCCAAAATTGTAACTCAAACCTACTGGTAAGCGATAAACTTCGTATTTATTTTTGATGTCTACCTTGCTGGTATTGGTCTTTTTGCCATATACAGTATCATAAGTTACCACCATAATGGTACCTTTTATCGGATCATTGATAAATGTGGTATGAGTATTAATGGTTCTGGTATCTTTGGTGACGTCAATATTGCCTTTGTAGCGAATATTCTGTCCGAGATAACCTAATCCTGCAAATACATTCAAACGATCTGAAACAGGAACTGAAACTCTCAAGTCGTACTGACCTGAAGTGGTTTGCGACCTCAAACCATTCATTGTTTGCATGTTCTCACCATCTCCATTTAGACCAAATAAACTTAAACTACGGCCCAAAGAAAGATCTACGAAGATTGGTCTTCTTTTTTGTTGTTCTGCTGCATTCATTTTCACATCGACTAAACTTACGTTTTCAGGACTGAATTGTGAAAACACATAAGGGAATTTAGAAAAAGATCTTGCATTAGAATGACTTCCAATGACCATATCCAAAGCATTAGGATCTACGCTGTTGTACACGTATAAATGGCTATTTCCATTGTGCATTTCTGATGCGATACTTGGTCTGTTTTTAGCAGAAACATTGAAATAAGAATTGATATCAGGATTGAAACTTGAATAATTTAATTCTTCCAATGGTTCAACTTCTGCAGCTTGTATTGGATTGATAGGCTCACTCACTTTAAGATGAGACTCAGTTGAATTTACGGCTTGATTTGAATGTCTGTTATTGGATTTTGCAATCACTTTTTCAGAACCGAGCTTAGACTCAGCCACTCCTTGCTTGAGACCTTTGTTGACTTGTTCTTTTGATTCAGAACTTTGAACATTGGCATCAGCAATTCCAGGTGATTTTGTATCAGAAGGGTTGAGTGCATTTGATTCTGTAGCTGCTGAATTGCTGGCATCAGCAATTGCTTTTTGGTCATTATTGCCGGTGAAGTACACCAAACATACGACAGCAGTTATACTAGCCACAGCCAAAAGGACCTTAGTAAAACCGAAAACGGAAACAGGTTTGGACTTGGCTGCCCTTTTTTCAAATATTGAATCGAGCAAACCTTCACTTGGGTTAACTTCCATGAGGTCCAATTTCTCCCTGATTTGCTTTTCAAATTGATTATCCATCATAAATTGATTTTTTCTAATTTGATTAATTGTTGTTGTAAATATTTTTTTGCTTTAGCGTATTGACTTCTTGAACTTGCTTCTTCAATTCCAAGATTGTCAGCTATTTCTTTGTGACTTAAGCCTTCAATCGCATACATGTTGAATACATATTTATATCCTTGAGGCATTTCACTGATGAGTTTGAGAATGTCTTTTTCTGACATTCTATCTATTATGTTTTTATCGTGGTGAAGAAACCCATCATTTTCTTCTCCAAGCTCTTCAAATCTAACCTTATTGGCTCTTATTTTATTGATAGCGGTATTCACCACAATGCGGCGCACCCATCCTTCCAAAGAACCTTCATTTTTGAATTTCCCAATGTTATCAAATACTTTTATGAATGCATCTTGTAACATATCTTCAGCTTCCATTCTATTGCCAGCGTAGCGCATACATACAGCCATCATTTTTCCTGAGAATCTTTTATAAAGTTCCCGTTGGCACTCCCTGTCCTCCTTCAAACAACCTTTTATGAGGTCTTCCTCTTTCATTTGATGCTGTATTTTGTACCACAATTTAGTCAATTTTCACTAAAGACACAAATATTTCCCGGTTCGTGGTACGGCTAACCGAAAAAATTTTAAAAACTTGTTGAAAAGGTTCAAAATTAGCTGTTTCAATTTGATTAATCTACCGTTAATATTGCAAGATGCCCGTAGCTCTTCAAATCCCTTGCAATACCTTACATTTTTTTCCAATCACAGCGGAAAATCTGAAGAAAATTTGCAATGCTGCCGGTTTGAATTTCAATGTTCCTGATGATGCAACTTGCTGTGGTTTACCACTTTTCGAAAAAGGAGAAACCAAAGCTGCAAAAAATGTCGGTGAGTATAACCTTAAACTTTACGGGCAGAATCAAATAGTTTGCACTTCACCCAAATGCAAATGTGCATTTGAAACCCATTACCCTAAAATATTCAACAACACAGTTTCTCACAATACATCAATGAACCTGGTGAGGAACATCTCAGACCTAAAAGATATAGTAAGACGCATAGGTGCAGATAGATTGACACAGATTTCAGGCAATTACTTTAAAGTAAGAGAATGCGGCAATTCAAGTGATTTGTTTGAATTGATACCCAATAACGAAACTCTTATCTGGCATCAGGGCTATATGAATGCTACTTGTTGCGGAGCAGGAACCTCATTTCCATGCACTGGAGATAAAACCGGTAAAGAAATGGCAGAATCACTTATCAATCAATACCTTGACAGTGGTGCGCAAGCAATGGTTTTTGAAGATGACATTTGTAGGAAACATGTTATGAATGTTGCTGAAGCCAATCGCACATCCATTAACACTTTTAATATAATTGATTTAATTGCCAGTGTTTTATGAACAATTCAGAGTTTTATACATTTTCCCCAAATGAGCTTAAACAATTCACCGTCAATGTTTTCAAATCTATAGGTTGCTCGTCAGCCGATGCAGATTTGGCCGCAGATGTATTGATAAAAGCCGATTTAAGAGGGATTGATTCACACGGTGTAGCCAGATTGAGTGGTTACATTCGCTTGTTTGAAAACAATAGAATAAACCCTCAACCGAATATTCGAATTGTCAGAGAAAAACATGGTGTGTTTACCATTGATGGAGATGGTGGTTTGGGTTTGGTGATTGCGCCCAGAGCCATGAATACAGTTCTCGAAAAAACCGAAAAATATGGTGTTTCGAATTGTGCTATTGGCAACAGCAATCATTTTGGCATAGCATCGTATCATGCCATGATGGCTTTGGAACACGATTTCATTGGTATGTCTATGACCAATGCCAGTCCACTGGTAGCACCCACACATGCAAAAGAACGCATGTTGGGCACCAATCCTATTTGCTATGCAATTCCGGCTGGTGATCAAACTCCATTTATACTTGACATGGCCACCAGTGCTGCTGCTAATGGCAAACTTGAAATAGCAGAACGCAAAAACAAACCTGTTCCAGAGGGTTGGTTGGAAAATAAAGAAGGTCAAGCAACAGTTGACCCAAAAGATCTTAAAGGCGGTGGACATCTATTGCCTTTGGGTAGCGACATTGATCATGGCAGTCACAAAGGTTATGGATTAGGCGCTTTAGTAGACATTCTAAGCGGAGTATTGTCTGGAGCTAACTTTGGGCCTTGGGTACCTCCATTTGTTGCCTTTTTACCTGTTTTACCGGATTTACCAGGTAAAGGTTTAGGGCATTTTTTAGGTGCCATGGACATTGATGGTTTCATGGAAGTTGCAGAATTTAAGCAACGCATGGACCAATGGATATTAAGATTCAAAAACACCCGAAGGGTGGACGAACAGAACCCTGTTCTGATACATGGAGAACCTGAGCAAATGATAGAAAACAGTCGTAGAAATGAGGGAATACCCATTATAGACAAAGTCTGTCAGGATCTTAAGGAACTCGCTGTGAAACGACATCTTGACCATCCATTTTAAAATAATACCCTAATAATGAAATTATTTAATATTTCAATTGTTGCTCTCACAACTGCACTCGCAGTTTCCTGCAATCAACCCGGTAAGAAGGCCACTACCAATGAATACCCTTCCAAACCGATGTTTACTCTTTTTGATGATCCCAATCGCTTTGCCGACATTCAAATGTTGCGTTACGATGTTCCAGGATTTGAAAATCTCAGTTTAAAACAAAAATTATTTGTTTACTATTTAAGTGAAGCGGCATTGTGTGGAAGAGACATTGTATACGATCAAAACAACAAGCACAACTTGCGTTTAAGAAAAACGCTCGAAGAATTGTATGTGAATTACAAAGGTGATCGCAAATCGAATGAATTCAAGTATTTTGAAGTGTATTTGAAACGCTTTTGGTGCAACAACGGCATTCATCACATGTATGCTGAAAACAAGATCGTCCCTGAATTTTCATCCTCCTTTTTAATGGGTATGATCTCTGAATCAGGTGATGCCAAATTTCCAATTGAAAAAAACGATACCATTGCATTTAAAAATTGGTTGATGGATTTGATGTATAATCCAAAATTCAATGCTAAAAGGGTAAATAAAGATGCCGGAGTTGATCAAATTGCAGCCTCTGCCAACAATTTCTATGAAGGCTTGACCACCAAAGAAGTTGAAGACTACACCAAAGCACTGAAAGCTCAAGACACTTCAAAGAAACCTATTGAATATGGTCACAATTCGAAATTGGTAAAAGAAAATGGTAAGATCGTAGAAAAAGTATGGAAAGTGGGCGGTATGTATGGCAGTTCCATCAGTAAAATTGTGGAATGGTTGGAAAAATCCATTACCGTAGCAGAAACTGAACAACAGGCATCTGTGTTGAGATTATTGGTTGAGTTTTACAAAAGTGGTGACCTTAAAAAATGGGACGAATACAACATCGCCTGGGTAAAGGATGTCAATAACACCATCGATGTCATCAATGGTTTTATTGAAGTGTATCACGATGCAAAAGGAATGAGGGCCAATTTTGAAGCGGCAGTTGAAATCAATGATTTTGAAGCTTCAAAACGTATGTCCATTTTAGCTGCCAATGCGCAGTGGTTTGAAAACAATTCACCAATCGATAAAGAATTCAAGAAAGAAAAAGTAAAAGGTATTTCTTATAAACTTGTAAATGTTGCAATGGAAGGTGGAGATTTGTCGCCTTTAACTGCTATTGGTGTTAATTTACCAAATTCAGAATGGATTCGAGAAGATTTTGGGTCTAAATCTGTGAGCCTGGGCAATATCACTGATGCATACAACAAAGTTGGTTCTTCTGCATTGCTCAATGAATTCTGTTGGGACAGCGCTCAGATCAACCGTTCAAAACAATATGGCGAATTGGCTTCTAAACTTCATACTGCACTTCATGAAGTAATTGGACATGCAAGTGGTCAAATGAAAAAAGGTGTTGTTAAAAGTGATATGGGCGCTTATGGTTCAACATTAGAGGAAGCCAGAGCTGATCTTGTTGCCCTATATTATTTGATGGATAAGAAAATTGTAGATCTCGGTTTAATGCCAAGCTTGGAAGTGGGTAAAGCCGAATATGATGATTATATCCGCAATGGCTTGATGCTTCAAATGCGCCGATTGGAACCGGGAGCAAATATTGAAGAAGACCACATGAGAAACAGACAATTGGTAGCTTCTTGGGCATACCAACAAGGTAAAAAAGACAATGTGATTGAAAAGAAAATCAGAAACGGTAAAACTTATTTCGTGATCAACGATTATGAAAAACTAAGGACCATTTTTGGTGAATTGCTCAAAAAAATACAATCAATAAAATCAAGAGGAGCCGCTAAAGAAGGTGAAGAATTGGTAGAAACCTACGGTGTTAAAGTTGATAAGAATTTGCACACCGAAGTACTTAAAAGATCTAAGCCTTTGAACATCGCTCCATACAAATGTTTCATACAACCAAGGTATACCCCAATTGTAGAAAATGGCAACATCGTTGACATTAAAGTTGATTACAATGAGTCATTCGTTGAACAAATGTTGAGATACAGCCAAACATACAGTTTCCTGCCATTCAACAATTGATCAATCTCAAAATATTGAATCATAAAAAAAGCCCCAAACATTTGGGGCTTTTTTTTATATCAATTTCAATGATTGATGATTAACTTCTCACTTGAATGTTGATTACTTCGCTGAACCAAATTGTAAACCCCATTAGGCAATGAATCGGCATTGAACTGCAAAACGGATGTACCTGCTTTTCTGGTCAACTCCATTACTTTCTTACCATTGGCATCATATACATCAACACTTTCATCCACATTGGTGTTGAAACCAAAATTGATGGTAACCAAACCTTCTGCAGGATTCGGCAATACTGTCATGGCTTTAATGACCACAACAGAATGATTCATGTTGTCGTTTAATCTGGTATCTCGCATGGCAAATACATAATCACCTTTCAGTGCATTTTTTATCCATACATCTCCTTGTTTGTCATTCTTATTGCCATAATTGAATTGCAGGTCTTTCCATTCTCTCCAATAATCACCCGGAAATGCTCTGTACATAACACGCAAACTGTCTTCTGTTTTAAAGATAAGGGTATGATCAAGATACCCTGTTCCAGAGGTCGATCCTTGGCGAGCATCATATTGCAATTCCAAATCCATTTTAAATGAATCATCACTCACACCATCAACAGTAATGTATCTGTACTTACTTTTATAGGGCGCCACAGTTTCAAAAATTTCTGGTCCAACCCAATGGTGCTCAACTCTTATGAATGCATCATTTTTCAGAGATTTTACTATAACTTTCGCAAACGCCTGAGGGACATCGTAAGTTCCCACTGTATCGATTTTTAAGTTAGCATCTGTTATGGCGTCGTTCAATTTGCCATCAACGTCTAAGGCCACGTATACGGGTTTAAAATTCAATTGCAGGTCGAAAGAATCATAAAAGCTGTTCACTTGTATGACCACTTTTTCATATTCCTTGTTGTTTTTATACAGAAACAATTCAACAGGCAAATTCTTATAAGGCACATTGCTGAACCTTGGTTTTTGAGTGGTATAAATTTTAATGTTGAAAGGACCATTTCCACTGTGAACCTGTTTGCTAATGATGACATGAGGTGTACCGGGTTCGTGAATGAAATGATTGAAAAACCCTATTGCTTGAGCACCACCACCATTGGCAGAAAAAATGTCTCTCATATTAACGGATGACGCATTTTTTAATCTATAAGTTGATTGATAGGCTTTGCAAGATTTGAAGAAAACTGAGTCTCCTACAATGTTTCTGAGTGAATGTATGACATCTGCACCTTTTTTGTAAACATGTCTGCCATAAGTTAAAGTTTCGGGTATGGCATCCAAAGCATAAATACCACGATCCACAACATGCGCATATCTAAGCACATCTAAGTGGTTATCCTCAATTGATTTTTTGTATGCTTCTTTTCCATACAAATATTCCAAGAAGAAATGTTCGCAATAGCTCGCCCATCCTTCATTCAACCACATTTCAGCTTCAGATATACAGGTTACCTGGTTGCCCCACCAATGATGAGACAATTCATGAGCCATTAATTCTTCAAAATCTTTAAAGCCATTGGCATAATAAGATGGATAAGTGATGTTACCTGCGTGCTCCATTGCCCCATTTGCAAAAGGGACAAAATTATAACCCACCTTAGAAAAAGGTTGTGGGCCAAATGCGGCTTCAAACGCTTCAAGAGCTTTTGGAAGGTTGGCAAATGAGGCTTTTACCTTGTTGGTATCAGAAGATTTACAAAACAATTCAATTGGGTATGACCCACCAATTCCGTTATAATCTGATTTCAAAACAGAAAACTTGCTGACACTTACCGAAGCCAGATAAACACTGATGGGAACTGTTTCCTGGTAATGCCAAACTGCAGAATTATTGGACAGTTCATGAGAAATTAGTATTCCATTACAGGCGGCGGTGTAATTGGTATCTGTTTCGATGTACATGTCGTAAGCTGTTTTCATTCCAAATTCATCTACGCATGGCAGCCAGGCTCTTCCAAAACTGTGAGGATACACCTGAAAGCCTACACCCAGATTGAAAGCATAATCGCCACTGAAATAAAATCCACCCCAGCCACTTGGATCGGCTGCAGGTGTGCCTGAATAGTGAATTCTCAAATTCAATGAATCTCCAGTATTGACTGTATTTGAAAGTATAATTTTCAATTTCTCACCGGTGTGGGTGTGAGTCAAAGAAACATTGTTACCAAATACTGAGTCGACTTTCAATTGTTTCAAATCTAAAGTCACATTATTGGTGGATGTTTTAAATTTGATTTTGTGGGTTGCGGAACCTGTGATCTTCTTAGCAGAAAAATTCTTGACTGTCAATTTTAATTCGGTGTGAACAATTGAAAAAGAGTCACTTCTTTGGGCATAAGAAACATCTAAAAGTCCCAATAAAAACGAGAGTGTAATAAACCTTGAAAATTGCATGGTTTGTTTGAAAAATTCAAAAATAATGTTATTTTTACACCTTACCAGCAAGAATCCATGAGAAAAACTTTACTATTTTTTCTGATGTTTTATGCTTTTTCAGCATTTACTCAGATTCAAATCACACAAAGTAACATGCCGTCTATCAATGACACCATTCGTTACAGTGTAGCAACAGCGGGAAGTTTGGATTTTAAGAAGACAGGAGCAAATTTCAATTGGGATTACAGCAGTTTGGGCTTAGTTTCTCAAGATGTCTATAAATATCAGGCACTCAGTTCAACCCCCTACTCTACCCTACTATTAAGTGGTATGCCATTGGGAGCAATTGGGTATAAGGTAGCAGACAGTATTGGGACCGGCCAATTTGCCTTCAAAAATCTGTACAATTTCTTCGAAAAGAAAAGCAGTGTTTGGAGAGCAGTTGGAACAGGTTTCACATTGTCATTGGTTCCCTTTCCAGCAGGAGGTATTTATTCAAAACCCGATACCATTTATCAATTTCCTTTGAAGTACAATGACAGAGATTCTACTGTATTTTCTGTAAGCACACCATTGGGCAATCAGATACTTAAACTTGGCACTTATTTTCAGACGGGCTCCAGAGTCAATACGGTAGAAGGTTGGGGAACCATTTCAACACCCTATGCTTCAAATGTATCATGCATAAAAGTTAAATCTGTGGTGAGAGAGCAAGACAGTTTAAGCATTACCACTCCTGCATTCAATGTTGGATTTCCGGCCAACCGTGTAGAGTACAGATGGTTGAGTACAACAGAAAAAATTCCAATTTTAGAAATATTAGGAACAGAAATAGGCGGCACATTCACTCCAACTCAAATTCGATACAGAGACAAGTTCAGAGCTGCCGGTTCCAATCCTGCTTCACCAAAAGCTCATTTTACCGTCGATCAGTTGAACGGTGATGCCGGTAAAGATACTTTTATCTTCACCAATTTAAGCAGACCTTCTTTTGGCAATCAATATGCATGGACATTCGCTCCAAACCGCGGCATTCGATATGTAGATGGCAGCAACAGCTCTTCTGCTAATCCTCATGTGGTGTTTGACAGTTCGGGTGTATTCACAGTGATCTTAAAAGCTACTAATTTAGTTGGTTCCGACGACAGCACTGCAACAGATATGATCACCATCAATGGTGGCAACAACACTCATATTCAGGCGTTAAGTGGTTTGTATTTCAGTTTATCCCCTAATCCGGTATCTGGAACCATTCAATTCAATCAGGCGCATTTCATCCATGCAATTGCAAGAGTTTTTGACAACAATGGCAAAATGGTCATGGAAAAATTAATTACCGAAGATCTGACACTGAACACAGACCAATTAAATTCTGGACACTACAGCATGGTAGTATCCGGAATGGAATTCATTCAATACACAAAATTCATAAAAGAGTAACATGAAACAATTTTTACTATTAACTGCCTTCTTTTCAATGCTTATTGTAAAAGGGCAAAATGTCAAGGACTCATCATTTTTAGTCAGTGCGACAGTCAATTCAAGTCAAAAAAGTATCACGATCAAATGGACCACCACTGATGCCGGTTCATTTCAAATCAATCGTAAGAAAACCGATACAAATGCATGGGAAACCACTTTGGCAACAGTAAACGGTTCAACTAACACCTACACCGATGCAACTCCATCAAAAGGTGTGGTATACGAATACAGAATATTGAAGATCAAGAGTGGCTCTATCAGGGCCATTGGTTATGTGGCATCAGGTATTGATATTCCTTTGACACATTACAAGAAAAACATTTTAATTTTAGTGGATTCTACCACATATAACGGCATAGACAGTTCATATTGGAAAACGCTTAAAAACGATTATTATATGGATGGTTATGGTGTTAAATTGACATTGGTGTCTACTTATCATACACCTGTTCAAATAAAATCTTTTATTTCAGCCTGGTACAACAGCAACAAACAGGTAAACAAGCATTGTTTATTGATTGGAAGAATTCCTGTTGCATACTCCGGTAACATGTTGGCCAATACTTTTGATTTACCTCCGGATGCTCATCCTGACCATGGAGGTGCCTGGCCTACAGATCTGTATTATGCAGAGATGGATGGCAATTGGACCGATGTGAATACTATGATCACCAACATTTCGAGGAATGAGAACAAGAATGTTCCGGGAGATGGTAAATTCGATCAACATTTCATTCCGGATAACATCGACATTCAAATAGGACGTGTTGATATGAGAAATCTGCCTTCACAAGGTATGTCTGAGATTGCATTGATCAGACAATATTTGGATAAACTACACAACTACAAATCCGGTAATGTTAAAGTTCCGGTCAGAGCTTTCATCTCAGATAATTTTGGTTATTTGGGTGGTGAAATGCCAATGAGAAGCGGATGGAACAATGCTTCTGCTGTAGTTGGTGCTAACAATATTGCATCAAGCGGTAATTACTTTGATTCAGCCATTGCCAATTCCTATTTATGGTCCAATTACATGGGTGGTGGCAGTTACAGCACTTGTGGCGGAGTTGGAAGTTCATCTCAATACAAAGACAGTATTCGCACAGTATTCAACATCAGTTTTGGCAGTTATTTCGGTGATTGGGACGTATCCGACAATTTGTTAAGGAGTTGTTTGGCCAGTAAAGGCTTGACGCTTACAAATGTATGGGCACATAGACCACATTGGTATTTCCATCAAATGGCCATGGGCATTCCAATTGGACATTCTGTGATCACTTCTCAAAACAATCTATCCGATTTCAATTTGGCAACAGGATACATTGGAAGTTTTAGTGGTAATTATTTGGACAGAAGAATCAGTATGAATCTACTGGGAGACCCAACTTTGAGAATTCGTTATTTTGATTCACCTAAAAACCCATCTTCAGTTGCTGCCAATAACAACAAATTTGTCACTTTAAGTTGGGGAGCATCCAATGAATCAGGATTATTGGGATACAACATTTATAGAACTTCTAAAAAGGATGATGTGTATTACTTGGTCAATAAAACCCCAGTCAGTGGATTGAGTTATACAGATTCAACACCTTTCAACGGCACAAATTATTACGTGATAAAAGCTGTAAAAATGGAAACATCTAATTGTGGTACATATACCAATAGCAGTTTAGGCGTAATGACGGTCATCAACAATGTGAACGGCAATAACACATCAATTGATCATACCTCGAATGAAAAATTCTGTTTTGTTTATCCAAATCCGGCAAACACTCATGTATATGTTCATGCCATTGCCGGCTCAACTTTGACAGTTTACGACATGAATGGAAGAACTGTTAAAACAATAACTTTAACAGATGAATTGACCCAGATCAACACTTCTGAATGGTGTAAAGGCATTTATTCATTGGTATTCAACACTTCAAAAGGTCAGGAAGTTGAAAAACTTGTAATTCAATAAAAGATGTTATTTTTGCAGCCCCAACAGACATTATGATATTAAAAGGAAAAAAAGGAATCATTTTCGGAGCTTTAGACACCAAGTCTATCGCATGGAAAGTAGCAGAACTTGCACACGCTGAAGGCGCTGAATTCATCCTCAGCAATGCCCCCATCGCTTTGAGAATGGGCACCATCAATGAATTGGCTGAAAAAACCGGTTCGGAAGTAGTTGGATGTGATGTTACAGTTGAAGAGGATCTTAACAAATTGATAGACAGAGCCATTGAAAAATATGGCAAATTGGATTTTGTATTACATTCAATTGGTATGAGTTTGAACGTTAGAAAGAAAAACCCATACAACGATCTGAATTACGATTACATGCACAAAACCTTTGATATTTCAGCCATATCATTCCACCGTTTGATGCAAATCCTGATGAAAAAAGAAGCAATGAATGAGTGGGGCAGTATAGTTGCTCTGACCTATATAGCTGCTCAAAGGGTATTCCCTGACTACAATGAAATGGCAGAATCTAAAGCATTGCTTGAAAGTTTTGCAAGAAGTTTCGGTTATCATTTTGGAAAATCTAAGAAAGTGAGGGTCAATACAATCAGTCAAAGTCCAACCATGACAACAGCAGGCAGTGGTGTTGGTGGATTTGATGCTTTTTACAATTATGCAGACAAAATGAGCCCATTGGGTAATGCTTCTGCTGAAGATTGCGCCAAATATGTGATCAGTTTATTCAGTGATTATACCCGTTTCGTGACCATGCAGAATCTTTTCCATGATGGAGGATTCAGTTTCACAGGCATCAGCAGTGAAATTATGGACATAGTCGCTAAAGTTGGCGAAGCCTCGAAATAACCAGTAACAAACTGATAATTAAATAATTAATTCATTTTAAAGTCCTTGAATCATTTTCAAGGACTTTTTTTTGTCCGATAAAATAAGAATTTTGTCCTTTTTTTCATTGGTACCCCAACCCTTTTCTCCGGGGGTACGTCATTTGCTATAGAACAAGGACAAAAATCAATGTCATTTGGACCAGACATATCGATCAACCTTTCTGAAGAGCAAAAACTCTCGGTCATACAAGATCCGGAACTTGTAAAACTGATAGAAGGATGCTTGGCCAACGACCGGTCGTCGCAAGAACTGTTGTACCGAAAATACTATGGTAAAATGATGTCACTTTGTATGCGTTATGTTTCGAATAGTGACGATGCAATGTCCATTTTGAATTTCGGGTTTCTTAAAGTATTCAAAAGTTTGAGCTCTTATACTTACAGCGGTTCATTCGATGGTTGGGTACATCGCATAGTGTATCACAGCATCATTGATCAGTTGAGAAAAGACATCAAACAAATGAAAACCGAGGAAATTGACGATCATGAAGCTTCGGCAACAGTTGAAGGTAATGGGCTGCAGACCTTACTAGTAGATGATTTGTATAAGCTATTGGATCATCTTCCGGAAACTAGCAGGCTGGTGTTCAACATGTTCGCAATGGAAGGTTATAAGCATGAGGAAATCGGTGAAATGCTTGGCATATCAGAAGGCACCAGCAAATGGCATGTCAACAACGCAAGGAAAGTATTAAAAACAATCATTGAAAAAAACCATCTTAAGTCATGAAAGAGAACAGAAATATATCGACAGAGGAACTGTTCAGAGAAGGTTTCGCAGGCCACGAACAAGCTTTCGATGACAAAGCATGGAGCCAGATGGTTACATTGCTTGATCAGGATGAGCAATTTAAGCCTTTGATAGGCATACCCTCAGTCGACAAAACAAAAGGAACCAAAAAACGTACAATTTTAAAAATCATTACAATCATGAGCACACTGGGCATACTATCAGCATCTTTATTTATGCTGGTAAATAATGGCAAAGACGCCAAAATCAATTCAGAACTGCCACATATAGGCACTGAGCAAACTCAACCTTCTTATGAGGATAAAGTTTCAAATTCAAAACAAACAGATTACAATTCGACATCTGGAGAACCAACTACAAACGGTTCAAAAAGTGAAACAATTACAAACAATGGAAAAATCAAACCGGATGGAACTTCCAATAGCGTTAAATCCAAGCAAGCTGTTTCAGCAAGTTCACAATCTTCTGTTTCAAAATCTTTAACAACAAATAAAAACAATTTGACAGACGGTGCATCAAGCAACGATAACAACAGTGTAGATGAGTCTGTAATTGAAATGCCAAAAGACACTGTTAAAACTGTGGTGACTGAAGGAAAAACTTATAAAGTATTCGTTCACCGTCAATGGGTACCTGAAGAATATGAATACACTGAGACCAATGTCATTCAACCTGTTCAAGATGGCTTTCTGGGTATACATTTCACAGCAGAACGTCCAAGAGGTATAGATACTATGAGTGCAGGTTTCAACCTTCAATTCATGTCGGGCAATAGAATTAAAAGTAATAGCTTTGGCATCTACGGTGGATTTGATTTTGGTGTGCAATTTTATGGCAAGGGTAAAAAATCAGGTGTGACCCTAAACACCGTGAATCAAGACAGTGGTTATACCCATTTGAGTTCCTATTCGATCGACTTTTTTGCCAGAGGGCATCTGGAATATGCGAAATTCAGATTGATTCCATACATCAACATTGCTGCCGGTCCTAGACTTTATTCAACCAATCAGAAAGTTGCTTCGTACTTGCCTTTGAAGGACAATGAAAGCAGTTCTATAACCAATGCACATACATCCGTTTCGATGATGGCGGGTATTGGTGCCGGATTAAGGTGGAGAGTGGGTAAAGTTGTATCTCTCGATTTCAGATATGAATGGATGACCGGTAGTCCTGTGAAATTGGTAGACATGCAAACCAGCACTTTCAATGGATTGAATTACGACCTTAAGATCAACAAAGTAACCCCTCGTATAGAACAGTTTAAATTTGGTGTTTTATTTGATATCTCTGAGAGAGAATACGATAAAAAACTGATCAAAGAAGGTTATTGGAAAGACATAGCTTATGACAGTTTGTATGTTGATCCAAAAGACAGTAACAAAGTTTATTTGCCATGCAATTGCAGTCCATGCCCAAGTTCAAGACCAAGTGAAGCAAGTCCGACTTATAATGACAGTGACGATTCTGACAACAGCAGCAGCACACCAAGAAGGACCAATAGCAGTTCAGGTTCAAGCGGTAAAGGTTCATTTCCGGGTATAAGACCATCGAGCAGACCAACAGAAAGAAAAGCAAATTAAAGCTGTTTAATCATTCTTAAATTTGATAAAAAAAGAAGGAACAATTGTTCCTTCTTTTTTTTGTAACAAACTTGCACATTCTTGCTGCAACTTTTATAACTCTCATTTACTGCCTTTTACAATTGAGCCTTATACGTTTTTTTAGTTTTTTATTCTTCTGATATTGGTCAACTAAAATGACTGATTTTCATCATAAATTTGCGGCTGAAAAAAACTAGAATATCTATTTATGTCGAGACACATCAAAATGTTTATCAGTTGTACATGGAAATGTAATCCGGATGCATGCAAGAAAAAGGTCAAATTTTTTAATCAACATGGACTCAAACACGAGTTTATAGAACCATATAATGATGAACTCAGTATCATCAATGGTGAGAATGAAACATATCTGGAAAAGAAGATGAGACAATCGGATTGTCTGTTGA
>DASWYG010000265.1:0-2795 GCA_036405075.1 Bacteroidia bacterium
CAAGAGTTGTTACCCTGATAGTTCAAGAATTCGGTATTCTCGTATATCCAGTCTTGTCTCCAATGTTTAACAACAACAGTGTCATTTACCAGAAGGAAATGGCTAAGGGAGATTTTGTTTTTGGAGTTTTCGGTTACAACCACCATCTCAAGTGCGCTGGCAGTATAGTTTTTAGCCAGTTTATAGTTGGAGTCATTAGAGTAGGTTTCAATGAATTTAAAGCTCACCTTAAAAGTTCCGGCGAGTTTTAGGATTGCATTTCTGTCTTCCGGTTTTTGCGCTGAAGCGTTGAAAACAAAACCGGTTAGTAAGCAAAGGGAAAGTAAAAATTTCATTTTATTTAGAATAATTATAAATTACCGCAAAGAAATGCCCTCTTTACAACACAGGAAATACTTATTAGAGGGTATTTGGCATTAAGTTTAGGTTAAGACATGACCATTTCTTGAACTATTTTGACAATTGATTTTCAGTATCATCAGATTGACCAAAAGAGAGTCTGAGCAAATCATGAGGGCTGTTCAGATTGAGTTTTCTATTAATGTTTTTTCTGTGAGTAGTTACGGTATTGTAACTTATATTAAGGGTATCGGCGATCTCTTTAGATTTTAGTCCTTTGATCACCAGTTTAATTATTTCGAATTCTCGGAAGGAAATTTTATTTTCATTCATCAATTGTTCGAATTTGCTTAAGGGTTGTGCAACATCATTAAATTTAGAGCAACGATATTTAATGCCGGCTTGAATTCTACCCAGAGCTTCATTCAAATCATTAAGAGAACAATTGGTATAGATCAATGCATCGATGGCATCGAGGTCTTTATGGAGAAGTTGCTCAATTTGAAGGGAGTTTGCGAGAAGAATGGTTTTAATTTGTTTTTTAAGAATCAGATTGGCAACTTTTGGTTGATTGTTGATGAATTCGGAAGTTTGATTGCTGATAATGATCGAATTTTCCTCTAATAATTCAGTATTCAATTGGTCAAACTCATCTAATACGAGCAATTCGGAACCGGGATATTTATCTAATAGGATAGAGCGAATACCCTCACGAATAAATAGATTATCGACTATAATGAGGAAATTCATCAATGGGCTTAATTTAATGGGATTGGGCTGCAAAATTAAGTACTTATTTAGAAGGATTCTAAATAAATTTACGAATTTTGTTCAATGTCTTATAAATACCTAGCATTGAGTATGCTCTTTAATTTAATCTAAGTATATTTACTCAAATTTAATTTTGAATTTGTATATTTGCATTCAATCAAACACAAACATGTCACACTTAGGCTTACGTATTCAACTTGCACGCATAGAAAAAGGGATGAATCAAGATGATTTGTCTCACGCTATTGGCAAATCAAAGGCACTGATTTCACACATCGAAAGAACCGGAAAGGTAAAATATTCGACATTGAAATTGATCTCGAAGGCGCTTGGAATTTCAATTGAAAAACTCAATTCACAACCTGAGTCAGAAGCCAATTCACAAGCTTCTAACATCGAAATGTTGAACCTTACAATTGAATCCTTGAGAAAAGAAAATGAACTTTTAAAGGAACTCTTAGAGAACCAAAAAAGAATCATTTCATTAATGGATACAAGCAGAAAGTAGTAGAATCTTTTAACAATTGATTTCTTACACTTCCATTGTTCTAACTAATTTCATTTAGACCAATGGTTGTATTTTTATGCTCTAAGGTACTTGATTGGTATTAGAGCGCAGTTTGAAAATATACAAAAATACCAATAAGGTGCAGTTAATATTTAAATGTACCGTTGGTTCCGGATACTGTTAGACTTTTAGTATTTGACGATTCAACTCGACCAATAACTTTTGCGTTGATGTTAAACCCGGCTGCAATTTTAATTAAATCAGCAGCAATACTCTCATTGACATACAATTCCAATCGGTGACCCATATTGAATACTTTGTACATTTCTTCCCATGAGGTTCCACTTTGTGCTTGAATCGTTTTGAATAAAACAGGTGTTTCAAACAGATTGTCTTTTATGATATGAAGATTGTCCTTTATAAAATGGAGAACCTTTGTTTGTGCTCCACCGGTACAATGTATCATTCCATGAATATGTTCTCTGTGTTGAGACAATATGGCTTTAACCAAAGGTGCATAGGTTCTTGTAGGAGAAAGCACCATTTTGCCCGCATTTAATGGAATTCCATCTACAATGTCGGTCAACTTTAATTTACCCGTATAGGCCAAATCGTTTGGCAGTAAATCATCATAAGATTCAGGGTATTTGGTTCGGTATTCTGAGGAAAATACATCATGACGTGCACTGGTTAATCCGTTACTGCCCATGCCACCATTGTATTCTTTTTCATAAGTAGCCTGTCCGTCGCTCGCAAATGCAACAATGACATCACCGGCCGAAATTTGATGATTTGAAATGATATTTGAACGCTTGGTTCTTGCTGTTACAGTACTGTCTACTATAATGGTTCGAACCAGATCGCCAACATCTGCCGTTTCACCACCACCGCTGGTGATGTGAATGCCATAGGGACGCAAAGACTCAATAAACTCTTCAGTTCCATTGATAATTTCGGCAATGACTTCACCCGGAATTCTTTTTTTATTTCTGCCGATCGTACTGGAGAGCAAAAATTCGCTAGTAATGCCAACACAAAGTAAATCATCAATGTTCATTACAATAGCATCTTGAGCAATGCCTTTCCAAACAGAAATATCACCTGTTTCTTTCCAATAAAGGTAAGCCAAACTGCTTTTGGTTCCGGCGCCATCGGCGTGAATGACATTGCAGTATTC